>DATMLG010000489.1:0-8352 GCA_035570675.1 Verrucomicrobiia bacterium
GAGCCGGTTGCCCTGCTTGTTGTACATCATGTCCAGCCGGAAACCGGAAAGGGCGCTGCCGGCCTTCAACTTCACCAGCACGGCGCTGACATCCGTGGCGGCGTTCGGATCGTGGCCGCTCATGTATTGTATGCCCGCCAGCGGTATCCAGATGACACGGTCGGAGGGAGTGTTCGATGGCTTCATGACTCCCACAACGACGTAAGTTTCCGCGTGCTGGTCCTTCTCGTTGTAAATCAATCCGTGAAACGGATGGAACTTGTCGCCGCGCTTGAGATGGAGTTTCTGGGCAACAAAACTGCCCACCACCGCCTCGCGCCGGTTCGGATCAAAGAAATTTTCCCCGGCGCCCACTTCATAATGTTTGCCGGGCGCGTACTCCACCTTCGTGAACATCTCCGGCACCGTGCCAACCAGCCGGTAGCCGAGATAATTATCACCAACGGCAATGGGAATGGCGAGGTCCACGGCGGGATTGTTCTGGATGTCTTGAAAGTCTGACAATGCGACGTTGCCCGGCGATGATTCCAGGTTGAAGATGGCATTGAGCACGAGTTGCAATTTCGAACCGCGCGCGCCGAGCACGGCGTCGAAGCCCGCGTTCACGCCGGTGAAAATCGCCTGCGACTGCTCCTTGACCGACCACACGGACATGAGCAGTCCGCCAGCCAGGGCAACAGACAGCGCGGTGACCACGGTCGAGAGCGCATGCTGGCGGAGGCTCCGGAAAACAATCAGCCAGAGTGTCACGGTTTTCCCTCCCCGGCCATGGCCCGGTTGAGCTGCTCCAGCCCGTGAACGATTTCAAATTGTTGCAGCACTTCGCGGTCATGACTGACGAGCAGCAGCGCCGCGCCATTTTCCATGCAGGCATCGCGGATCAACGCCAGCGATTCCGCGGCGTTTTTGTGGTCCAGGTTGCCGGTTGGTTCGTCGGCGAGTACAAGCTTGGGCCGGTTGGCCAGCGCGCGCGCCACGGCGACGCGTTGCTGCTGGCCGGTGGAAAGCTGGCGAGGATAATGTTTCAGGCGCGTCCCCAGGCCGACGCGGTTCAACAGCGCGTGGGCAAACTCCCGGTCCACGCCCGGGCCGAACGACATGCCCAGGAGCACGTTTTCCAGGCAGGTGTAGCCCTGCAGCAGGTTGAACGTCTGAAAAATATAGCCAATCGTCGTCGCCCGCAGCCGGTCCCGGTCCGACTCGCTCAACGCGGACATTTCGCGTCCGGCGATGGTGATGGAACCCGAGTCCGGCTTGAGAATGCCCGCGATGAGATTCAGGAGCGTGGTCTTGCCTGATCCGCTTTCGCCGCGCAGCGCCACCTGCGCCTTCTCCGGCAGGCTGAAGGTGTCAATGTCCACAACCGTATGCCGCCCGCCGTCCGGATCAACGAACGTTTTTTTTAATTTTGAAATTTCCAGCAACGCCATGGGATTAAAAAAGCCCGTGAGGCTCAAGGCGGTTGGCTGCCAGTTTTGGCGGGGGTGTCGGCGCCGGACTTTTGGCTGTCGGCCAGTTTCTGGCGGTCGTCCTCAATCTGTTTGGTAATCACATCCGGATAGGGCGAAACCGCCTTCTCCCGCTCCAGCCATTGTATTGCCCTGGCGTAGTTTCCGCGGTCCTCCTCCACGCGCGCGAGACTCAGCGTCAGTTGGAAAAGAATGAAGTTGTCCTGCTCGGTCTTCACAGACTTTTGCTCATCCATTTTGCGCACCCCCAGTTCCCACAAATTAATGGCGTGCACGTCGTTGGTCCGGTCCTCATGGTAAATCCGGCCCAGCTCATAAAGAATAGCGGGGTTGTTGGGGTTGGCCCGCAGGCCCTCGCGCAAGAACTCCTCTGCCTCATCGACCTTGCCCATCCTTTTCCTCAGCCAGTAGGCGGTGACCATGTAGGTTTCGATCCGGTTCGGATCCAGTTCCGCCGAAATTTTGAGCCACGGCAGGATCTCACGGACTTCGCCGCCCTTCTCGCCCAGGTCCAAATTCACCCCGTTGGTGCCTTGCGCGCCGCCTTCGTCCAGATGCGTATGGCTGGAGGGCGCGAAATGCCGGCGGAAGGCCTCAATGAAATCAAGCGGCGGCCCCATGAACGCGGTTTCGTCGCCTTCGTTGTGTCCCTTCAACGCCCCCGCGTCCTCGGCCATGTGCGGGGTTTGAAACGATTGCTGGTTGTCAAAAATGGTGGGATAGAAACCGCTGTGGAAATAAACGTCGGCCTTGACAAAAAAATGATTGGCAAAGAGCCGGCGGCTGTCGCCCAGCAAAAAACTCATCATGTCTCCCGAATGCACCTCCTGGCGCTCCTGATACTGCGGCTCGACCCACGCCGCCACGCTGAAGGCCACCGTCAGCAGCAGCAGCATGAGGAGATATGGGATTCGGGGGGAGCGCATGGCGGTTCAACTCAGCGCTTTCCGGCGAAACAGCCGGCAGGAAAAGAACACGAACACCGCGCTGTACGCCGCGGCGTAAAGGATGGCCAGCGCATAGTATTTCCACTCGATCAGGGGCCAGTC
This sequence comes from Verrucomicrobiia bacterium, assembly GCA_035570675.1. Classification (GTDB taxonomy): domain Bacteria; phylum Verrucomicrobiota; class Verrucomicrobiia; order Limisphaerales; family Pedosphaeraceae; genus DATMLG01. Next base: position 2,519 of record DATMLG010000489.1, read on the forward strand.
GTGGACCATCCGTTCCTGAACATTAAAGATCTCAAGATGCGGGATGATATAATAGATGGCATACACGAAGGAGCGGCCCGGCTCCGTCGTTTGCATCGCGACCCGGTTCAGATACCCGCCGATAAGCAGGATGCCCGCGACCAGCACAAAGCAGATGGTGCCGTTCGAGGACGGCGCCGCGAAGACCAGCGAACCAAGCAGGGCCATCCCGATGATGATTGCCAGCATCGCCCAATGAAGGGTCGCCGCCTGAAAATAATTCAGCAGAAACCAGTGGCGCTCGCGGCTGAAACTCAGGCAGCCGAAGAAGACATAAAAGCAAAGCAGGGCCACGCCGCACGCCAGCCAGCAGCCGAGGAATTTTCCGGTGACGAGTTGCGCGCGCGAAATCGGCTTGGCCAGCAATGGAAATATGGTCCGGTTCTCCTTCTCCATCGGCAACTGGCGCGCAACGGTGCTGATAGCGATGACCAGTGACGAAACCCAGATCAGCATCAGACAGACTTCCTTGAGATAGCGCGCGATCTTGTCGTCGTCGAAGAAGTTGATTGACCCCATCAACAGGGTGATGACCACGGTGAGAATCAACAGCACGTAAAAATCCTTGCGCCGGTACATTTCCTTGATGACGACGCCGGCGACGGCAAAAATGACATTCATACGCGGCTCCTCCCGGGCCGCCCGGCCACGCCTGATTTTATATCATCTTCCTGTCTCATTTATTGCCGGCCTGATGGCGCGAACTCATTGTTTTTCAAGCGAATCCAATAGAACAGACGATGACGCGGGATTCAAGCTCCTTCCCGATACTCACCATCAAAGCGTCCGTTCTCGCAAATACTCTCAACGTGCAAGCTAAAATAGCATTTCTTCTGCCAAAAAGCGGCTCCCTGAAAGCAGCTTACAGCGTGTGCCGGGTAGCGGCGGCGTCACCAAACGCGCAGGATCCAGGTAAAGATGCCAATGGCGGCGAAGCCCGCGCCAAAATTGATCAAAACCAGGCCCTTATGGTGCTTCCAGATTTCCCCCAGCACCGCGTGACAGGCCAGAAAAAAGAAACCGCCGCCCGCGTGCGCCAGCGCCGCGCCGATCCACGGCCCGGAGACGTCTTTGAGAAAAACCAGCCCGATCACCCCGCCCAGAATGGTCGTCGATTCCACCGCCGCCACGCGGAGAATGACGCCGGATTTGCTCAGTCCCGCGCCCAGCAGCAACGCCCCCAACGCGAGTCCTTCAGGGATTTTATGGACACACACCGCGAATACGATGGACAAACCCACCGCGCGACCGGCCTCGGTATGGGAAGTTTCATGGGCTGCATGGCCGGCGGCCATCGCCAGGCCGTCCACGGTGCAATGAATGGCCAGCGCAATCATCATGGCGCCGGCGATTTCGCTGAAGCGATGCGCCGTGGCTTCGTCGAAATGACTCGCGGCGCAGGCCGGGCAGACGTGATAGACGTATTTGGTGACCAGGGCGAAGACGACGTAACCGGAGGCCAACGCCAGCAGAAGCTGCCACCAATTCAACGACTCGGAACTTTCGGGCAAAATCCCGAACACGGTGACGCCCAGCAAGGTCCCCGCGCCGAGACTGATCAAGGCACACAGCCGCCGGTGCGAACTGCCGAGCGTCGCCCCCAGCGCGCCGCCAATCACCGCGAGGACGAACGCCAGGGTGACATAGCCGAACGAGAAGGATTCACTCATGGTTCAAGGTATTTGCTTGACTAAGGGTTAAACCAAAAGTATCATAGAGTCAACTTAAAAGTTTAACCAAAAGTATAAGCGCGAAAAACACAAAAATGGGGCGGCCCAAGCTGCCGAAGAATGAAGCCAGGAAGATTTTGATTGGCGCAAAGTTTTCCCCGCCGGAAGCGCGTTCTGTTGAACAATCCGCCCGCGAATCCAAGCTGGACAAGTCAAAATGGATCAGGGAGAGGTTGCTGGAACATGGAAAACTGCATCCGTCGGGCAATCCGGCCGGTTCCATCGAGTATCTTGCGGAGGCCACGGCAATGGACAGGGAGAACCAGGTTGTCGCCACCGGGTCGGCGGTGCTTTATCACACTTCCGGGACGGGCGAGTTTTTTCCCGAAAAGTTTGTCACGAACACCGGGAATGAGTCGCCACAATCAGCAATCATTTTGCGGGCTTCAACCGGCCATCTTTACAAGTTGACCGGGGTGGAAGGGATTTGCCAGGGCGGAAACAAGCCGCGCCACCTGCATTTTGAATTCGCGCCGGTTCGCGCGACAGCCGGAGCGTAAGCCCGCTCCTATTTTCCGCAGCACTGCTTGTATTTCTTGCCGCTGCCGCAGGGACAGGGATCGTTGCGCCCGACCTTGGGACCGGCGCGCTTCGGTTTGGGCTTTTCCTTGGAAAGATGGTCCACGGCCTCGCTCACGACATCGCTGGGCTTCCCCTGCCCCGGCTTGGCCTCGCCGCCGAAGGTGCTGGAGGATTCATGCTTCGTTTCGCGGGGGGTGTTCCGGATAAAATCCTCGAAAGCCCGCATGCTGGACGCGCTGCGGAAAATATTGTGGCAGATTTCGGTTTTGATGCTGACCATCAATTCCTCGAAGATTTTGAAGGCCTCGGACTTGTATTCGACGAGCGGATCACGCTGTCCGTGCGCGCGCAGGCCGATGCTGGTGCGCAGGCTGTCCATCTCGTACAGATGTTCCTGCCAGAGGCGGTCAATGGCGCTGAGAATGGTGTAACGTTCCAGCACCTTGAGCGCGTCCGGCTGCTCAAAGCTCACCTTGAGTTCGTAGGCCTCGCGGACCTTTCGACTAATGAAGGTGCAGACCTCATATTGCGCGGGGCTGAGGCCATCGTAAACGGAGCCGGAAACGGGAGTTTCGTGTCCCGCATGCGCGGCCTTCACGATTTCCTCCTCTGGCATGCCCAGCGGAAAATTCAGGTTCACCCAGTCGGCCAGGGTGCGCATCCGCCAGTCGGCGACATCCTGCCCCGCGCCGCTGCACTGTTCCACCTTTTGGATCACGACCTCTTCCATGATGTCCATGAGGCGGTCGCGCACGTCGTCCGAATTGATGATTTCGTTGCGGAAGCCGTAGATGACTTCGCGCTGCTTGTTCATCACGTCGTCGTATTCGAGCGTGCGCTTGCGGATCTGGTAATTATGCTGCTCCACCCGTTTCTGCGCCTGCTCAATGGAGCGGTTCAACAGCGGATGCTCCAGTTCCTGGCCTTCTTCCAGGCCCATTTTTTCCATGTACTTCACGATGCGGTCCGAGCCGAACAGCCGCATCAAATCGTCCTCGAGCGAAATGAAAAAGTGGGAAGAGCCCGGATCGCCCTGGCGCGCGCAACGGCCGCGCAACTGCCGGTCAATGCGCCGTGACTCATGGCGCTCAGTGCCGATGACGTGCAAACCGCCGACAACCTTGATGTGGGGTTTGAGCGAGAACGCGATGGCAGCGGGTTCGTCGGAATCAATCTTGCGGACTTCCTTGGTCATGCGCTCGGTGAGCGTGTAACGATGCTGGCCGCTTTTTTCGGGATGCGACGCGCATTCCACGTCCCAGACCACGCCCGGACCAAGCTTGATATCAGTGCCACGACCCGCCATGTTGGTGGCGATGGTCACCGAACCGCGCTGCCCCGCGCGGGCCACAATCTCGGCCTCCTGCTGGTGGTATTTCGCGTTCAGGACGGAATGGATGATGCCGGCCTTTTTCAACATGCGCGAAAGCAGCTCGCTGACTTCCACCGAAATTGTTCCCACGAGGATGGGCCGGCCCTGCCCATGAACGGCCTGAATCTCCTTCAAGGCGGCCTCGTACTTCTCGCGCTTGGTCTTGTAAACCGAGTCGTTCGAGTCCTTGCGGGCCACGGGCCGGTTGGTGGGAATTACGGCAACACCCAGTTTGTAGATGTCAAAAAACTCCGCCGCCTCGGTCTCCGCGGTGCCGGTCATGCCCGCCAACTTCTGGTAAAGACGGAAATAATTTTGAATCGTGATGGTCGCCAGCGTCTGTGTCTCGCGCTCGATCTCAACACCCTCCTTGGCCTCGACCGCTTGATGCAGGCCATCGCTCCAACGCCGGCCCGTCATCAGGCGACCGGTATTTTCATCCACAATGATGACCTTGTTCTCCTGGACGACATACTGGACATCCTTGATGTAAAGGCTGTAGGCCTTGAGCAACTGGGAGATGGCGTGGATGCGCTGGGCCTTGGCCTCGAATTCAGCCTGGAGCTTGGCCTTGGCCTCGAGACGTTTGCGGGCGTCAGTTTCCGGGCCGTTGTCAATGTCGTGCAGGGCGGTGCTGAGGTCGGGCAGCATGAAGGCGTCGGGATCCTTCGGGCTTAGGAAATTGCGCCCTTTTTCCGTAAGGTCCGCTTCATGGCTCTTCTCGTCGATCGCAAACAGCAGCTCCTCCTTTTGCGCGTATAAATCCTTCTTGGACTGGTCGCCATGCAGTTCCAATTCGGCTTTGTTCATCAGTCGGAGATTGGCCGGGTCTTCCAGCATTTTGAGCAAATCGACGGAGGTCGGCTGGCCGGTTTTCACACGGTAAAGCAGGAGGCCGATTTCGCGTTCCAACGCGTCGGGATTCTGCGGGTTCGAGCCGTCCGCGGGCTTCAGCTTTTTGAGAAGGTCCTCGGCTTCCTTGAGAAATCGCGCGCACAGACGTTGCTGAGCGGCAACCACCGATTCCACGGCGGGTTTGAATTCGCCGTACTGATTGTCAACATTGATGACCGACGGCCCGCTGATGATCAGCGGCGTGCGGGCTTCATCCACGAGAATCGAGTCCACCTCGTCCACAATGGCGAAATAATGTCCGCGCTGCACCTGCAGTTCCTTGCGCGTAGCCATGCCGTTGTCGCGGAGATAATCAAAGCCGAACTCGGCGTTGGTGCCGTAAGTGATATCGCAATTGTATTGCTCGCGGCGGACGGACGGATCCTGGTCGTGCAGGATGCAGCCGACGGTCAGGCCGAGAAATTTATAGACGGCACCCATCCATTCGCCGTCGCGCGCGGCCAGGTAATCGTTGACCGTCACGACATGGACCCCGCGTCCGGTGAGGGCGTTAAGATAGACCGGCAGCGTGGCAACCAGGGTCTTGCCCTCGCCCGTCGCCATTTCCGCGATGCGGCCCGTGTGCAGGCAGATGCCGCCGATGAGTTGCACATCAAACGGGACCATCTCCCATCGCAATGGATGCCCACGCACGATAACATCGGTACCGCACAGGCGGCGGCAGGTGTCTTTGACCACGGCAAAGGCTTCGGGCAGGATTTCATTGAGGGCGGCGGCCAGCTCGTCCTTGTCCTCGATTTTGGAGAGACGCGCCTTCCAATCGGCGGTTTTCTGACGCAAGGCATCGTCGGAAACGCCTTGGAGTCCGGCCCCGAAATCGTTGATCTGCTTGACCATGGGACGCAGCCTTTTGATCTCGCGCTCGTTTTTGGAGCCGATGAATTTTTTGACGATGTAGCTGATCATTCTAAAAATCTCTGATGCCTCTGACGATGGTCCGGGTCAACGAATCCCCATATGAGGGTAGGAGAAACTACGGGAAGACGGCCCGTGCGTCAAAGAATTTAACGCCCTCACGCTCAATGACCTCGGCAGATGGCAGGCGTGGCGAGGCGCGTTCAGGGGTTGACCGCGGCGGGTGCGACGCCCTTGGCCGGTGGAACCGTAGGAGTCGCCGGGGCGGTTTGGGAAAAGCTCCGCCACATATGTTTGGGCAGGCAACCCAGGAGGACCAACAGCAACTGGCTTGCGATAAACATGGTCAGCCAGCGAAACGCAGCGGCGGTGAACCCGTAGGAATGCAGGCCGATGCCGAG
>DATMLG010000490.1:0-7203 GCA_035570675.1 Verrucomicrobiia bacterium
GATGGAGGGCGTGACGATGGGGATGAATTTTGGGTTGCGACGGCTGGTGGAGCTGGGGGTGAAGCCGACGCAGATTCGGGCGACGGGCGGTGGTGCGAAGTCGAAGGCTTGGCGGCAGATCATGGCGGATCTGTTCAACGCGGAGGTGGTGACGTTGAAGGTGGCGGAGGGGGCGGCTTACGGGGCGGCGCTCCAGGCGCTCTGGTGCTGGCGTCGCGAGCAGGGCGAGAAGGTGACGATCCAGGAGCTGGCGGACGAGTTCATCGAGATCAACCGGGAGGAGACGGCGCATCCGGAGGCGAAGAACGTGGGGGTTTACGAGGAATGGCAGGCGTTGCAGGACGACATGTCGGTGAGCTTGCGGGAGGTGTTCGTGAAGCACCGGCAGTTCGTGACGGGAGGGGAAAATGGGTAATTGGGCAGGGCCGAGTTGCGCAAAACCGTGTAGTTGTAACCACTACACGGAGTTCCGTACTAGTAGGGATTTTACTTGGCATGGAAGTCTGGTAATTTGGGAGTGCAGCTTCAATCGACGGTGGGCGAACCGGCATTTATCGCAAGGACGCGGGCAAGCCGGGATTTGCTCCGCCGCAGAAAGAAAAAAAGTTTATGAAGTATAAAATGTTTCCAAAGACGGGTTTCACGCTGGTTGAAATCATGATTGTGGTGGCCATCATCGGGCTGCTGGCCACGATCGCCATTCCGAATTTCATGCGCGCGCGCACGACGGCGGAGAAGACGGCGTGCATCAATAATCTGCGACAAATCGACAACGCCAAGGAGCAGTGGGCGATGGAATCCAAGGCGACGCCGTCGGCGACGCCATCCATCTCGAACATCCAGCCATACATGGGTCGCGGCACGGCCGGCACGGCGCCGACGTGTCCGATGGATTCAAACAATTCGTTCGCGACGAGCTACAGCATCAATGATCTGCAGACGGCGCCATCGTGTTTGATATTGCCGGGGGTGCCGGGAGACAGCACGGGGCATCATCTGAATTGAACGGGGGAAGGTGGGGCGGTTGAGTGTTGGTTGACGACGACTCAGCCGCACATTTTCAGGAACTGCGGCTCGTCAATCACCTTCACGCCGAGCTTCTGCGCCTTGTCCAGCTTCGAGCCGGCATTTTCGCCCACCACGAGAAAATCTGTTTTCGCGCTGATGGAATTTGAAACGCTGCCGCCCGCCGCGCGAATCTTCGCGAACGCGTCGTCGCGGGACATCGTGGCGAGCGTTCCGGTGACCACCACGGTCTTGCCCGCCAGCGCGCCGGCCCTCGTGGGCGCCCCGCCTTTATCCGCGGCCTCGTTGACCGGGTGAATCCCCAGCTCCTTCAGGCGTTTGAGAATTTTCTTCCCGTAAACCGACGCAAAAAAATCCAGCACGCTCGCCGCCGCCACTGCGCCGACTTCCGGCATGCGCGCCTTGCCGCCCTGCTCGACGCGGCTTTCCACTTCGGCGATCCGGGCCTTGATCTCGTCGTTGCGCTTTTCCCGCGCCAACTTTTCCTCCGGTGTTTTCGGCGGGTTCTTGCGCGACTGCGGGGAATTCCGCGACCGCTCGGTTTCCAACTCACCCAGCTCACGGATGTCCTGTAACAACTGCGACTCCGCCAGCTCTTCCAACGATCCGTGCGTCAGCGCGAGTTGATACGCCGTTTCTTCGCCCACGTTCGGGATGGCCAGCGCGTAAATCCAGCGGTTCAGCGGCAGGGTCTTGGAGCGTTCCAGCGCTTCCACGGCCTTGGCGGCATTTTTTTCGCCATAAACCCGTTCGCCGTCGTCGGTGCCGAGATTCAGCGCCCCCAATTTCTCGACGGTCAATTTGAACAAATCCAGCGGCTCGTTGACCAGGCCCCGCTCCACCAGTTTCTCCGCCACAATGCCGCCCAACGATTCAATGTCCAGCGCTCGCCGTTGCGCGAAGAATTCCACTCGCCGCGATTTCTGCGCCGGACATCCCGCCACGTTCTCGCAACGCCACGCCACCTCCTCGCGCCCGCCCGCCGAAATTTTCTCCTTCACGATCGCGCTGCCGCACGCCGGGCATTTGCCGCCCACGCTCGCCACGAGATCAAACGGCTTCGCGCCCGCCGGCCGTTTTGATTTCACCACTTCCACCACCTCCGGTATTACCATGCCCGCCTTGCGGATGATCACCGTGTCGCCAATGCGGATGTCCTTGCGGTGAATTTCCTCCTCGTTGTGCAGCGTCGCGCGCGCAATCGTCGAGCCCTGCAAAAATACCGGCTCCAGTTCCGCCACCGGCGTCAGCACGCCCGTCCGCCCGACCTGCACCGTGATGGCCTTCAGGACCGTCTCCGCCGGCATGATCCAGGGAATCGGCTTGTGCACAATCGCATAGCCGGGCGCCTTCGCCTTGGGCGGCAGCCGCGCCCAGTCCGCCAGCTTGTTCACCTTGAGCACGACGCCGTCAATCTCGTAAGGCAGCCTGCTCCGCAAATCGCGCCGTTCATCGTAGTGCGCCACCACATTTTTCAAATAACACTCGCGCACCTCCTCGATGCCCTTGCACACCCACCAATGCGCCTGCGTCGGCAGCCCAAATTTCTTCAGCGATTCCAGCACCTCCGCGTGCGTCTCGAATTCAATGCCCTCGCGCGCGCCGACGGCATAAAACACCGCGCTCAGCGGGCGCTCGGCAATCAGCCGCGAATCCAGTTGCTTCAGCGTGCCGGCCGTCGCGTTGCGCGCGTTGGGAAACGCCTCGTCACCCGCGGCTTCGAGCTTCGCGTTCATCACCTCAAAATCCTTTTGCGAAATATACGCCTCGCCGCGCACCTCCAGCAGCGCCGGCGGTTGCTTCATCTTCAGCTCATGCGGAATGTCCCGGATTTGTTTCAAATTTTCCGTGATGTCATCGCCCTCGCGTCCGTCGCCGCGTGTCATTCCGAGCGCCAGTTTTCCGTGCCGGTAATGCACGCTGATGGACACGCCGTCCACCTTCGGTTCCAGCACATACTCAATTCGTGAGGTTCCCAGTTGCTTTTGCAGCGTCGCGTCAAACCGCGCAAATTCGTTCACCGTGTTTTCGTCTTGCAACCGCTTGCGCTTGTTGTCGTCCGGTTCCTCGTCCTTGGTTGGACGGTCCGACGCCTGGATTTTATCCAGCGAAAGCATCGGCTCCAGGTGCCGCACCCGCTTGAACTTCGTCAACGGCTCCGTCCGCACTTTCTTGGTTGGCGAATCGGGCGTCGCCAGTTCTGGGAACTTCTCCTCCAGCCCCTTCAACTCCTTTTCGAGTTGATCGTATTCATAGTCGCTGATGAGCGGATGGCCCGACTCGTACGCGCGGTCGTGCTTGTGGATTTCCGCCACCAGTTCCACGTGGCGTGCTTTGGCTTGCGCGTGCGTCATCAGCGTTTGCTTTCTCGTTCCAATCTTAATCGCATCGTTCTCAGGCTAATCCTTCGTTCCACTTTGAATTACCCTTCCTTAATCCCGCTGGCAAGTGGACAAACGGCTTGTCCCAAGCTCCGAATTCATTTATGCTGATGATACCAATTCCCGCCCAAGGGGTGGCCTCGGGGGTGCGGAAGGGTTTGTCTGATATGCTCTTATGAAGAATTCTCACGTCAAAGACTCTCTCTCGGATTTTACCACGGATTTGCGCGTTTTGCTGCTTTCCGCCATGGCGCTTGCCATTGGAGCGGTCAGCGCCGTGGTTGCCAAAGTCTTGCTCTGGCTCATTGCTGTCATCACCAATTTCGCATTTTTCCACCGTTTCTCCGACGTCTCCGTCACCCCACAAGACGCCCACCTTGGCCTCTGGGTGATTCCCATTCCCGTCGTCGGCGCGCTCATCATCGGTTTGATGGCCCGCTATGGCTCGTCCAAAATCCGCGGTCACGGCATTCCCGAGGCGCTGGAAGCCATCCTCATCGGTCGCAGCCGCATGTCGGCGCGCGTTGCCATTCTCAAGCCCATTTCTTCCGCCATCTCCATTGGCACCGGCGGCCCGTTCGGCGCGGAAGGTCCCATCATCATGACCGGCGGCGCGTTCGGCTCGTTGTTCGCGCAAATGTTCCATCTGTCCGCGGCCGAACGCAAGACCCTCCTCGTTGCGGGCGCGGCCGGCGGCATGGCTGCCATTTTCGCGACGCCGGTTGCCGCCGTGTTGCTCGCGGTTGAGCTTCTGCTCTTTGAATGGAAACCCCGAAGTTTCATTCCCGTCGCGGTTTCCGCCGTCGTTGCTTCCGCGCTTCGCGTGCCGCTTCTTGGCGCGGGCCCGATTTTCCCCATTACCCCGCACGCCGCGATGACCGCCGGCGAGCTCGCCGTCGCGTTGGGTGTCGGTGTCGGTGCGGGCTTGTTCTCCGGCTTGCTCACCAATCTGGTCTATGGTTTCGAGGATTTGTTCGCCAAACTCCCCATCCATTGGATGTGGTGGCCCGCCATCGGCGCCGTGTTTGTCGGCATCGGCGGTTACCTGGATCCCCGCGTCCTCGGCGTTGGTTATGACATTATTCATGCGCTGCTGAACGGCGAAATAATTGGTGTCGCCCTGGTTGGTTTGCTGGTCGGCAAGGCGTTCGTCTGGTCCATCGCGCTTGGCTCCGGCACTTCCGGCGGCGTGCTGGCCCCGTTGCTCATCATGGGCGGCGCACTCGGTGCGTTCGCCTCGCGCTGGTTGCCAGTCGGCGATGCCAGCCTCTGGGCGATGGTCGGCATGGCTGCCATTATGGGCGGCACCATGCGCGCGCCCTTCACCGGCATGGTCTTCATGCTCGAACTCACCCACGACCTCAATGCCCTGCCCGCCGTCATGATCGGTTCCGTCGCCGCCCTCGGCGTCACCGTGCTCATCCTGCGCCGCTCCATCCTCACCGAGAAAATCGCCCGTCGCGGCCTCCATGTCTCCTGCGAATATAGCATTGACCCCATGAACTTCCTGCGCGTTGGCCAGGTCATGGACGCCGGCCCGCCCACCGTTCCTGCCGATCTGTCCATCGCTACATTCTCTGGCATGCTCACCGACGGCCACCCCGGACTCGCCCGCCGCCAGGGCACCTTGATCGTGGATGCCGATGGCCTGCTCGCCGGCATCATCACCCGCGGCGACGTCGTCCGCGCGCTGCAACAAAGTTCCCCGTCAACCGTGACCGTGCTTCAGGCCGGCAATTCCAATCCCGTCGTCACTTATCCTGACGAACTGCTTCACGATGCCGTTGCCCGCATGTTGAAGCACGACATCGGCCGCCTGCCGGTGGTGGACCGCGAACAGCCACGCCGCGTCCTCGGCTATTTGGGCCGCGCCAACGTGATGGCCGCCCGCGCGCAGCATCTGGAGGAGGAACACCTCCGCGAACGCGGCACCCCGCCCGCCGCCGTTCCCGAATCCGCTTGAACAACCGCCGCGAGATGCGAGATTCACTTTCATGATTTGCGTCCGTAAGTTGCCATCAACCATGAACCCCGAGGGCCTTTACTCGGGGCTCCCAACCATCATCCTCCAATGTCCCTGACCCCCTCCACCATGCTGCCGCTGGGCACCTCCGCCCCGGACTTCAAGCTGCCCGACACCAGCGGCAAAATCGTTTCGCGCGCCGATTTCAAGGACGCGCCCGCGTTGCTCGTCGCCTTCATCTGCAACCATTGCCCATACGTGATTCACATCCGCAAGGGTCTCGCCCAATTGGGCCGCGATTATCTGCCCAAGGGCGTTGCCATCGTCGGCATCAATTCCAATGATGCCGACAATTACCACGCCGACAGCCCCGCGAAGATGAAGGAGGAAATGCATGTCGCCGGCTACACCTTCCCGTATCTCTACGACGAATCCCAGGCCGTCGCCAAGGCCTACCGCGCCGCCTGCACCCCGGATCTCTTCCTCTTCGACCGCCAGCACAAGCTCGTCTATCGCGGCCAGTTCGACGACAGCCGCCCCGGCAACGGAGCGCCCGTCACCGGCCAGGACCTCCGCGTTGCGCTTGATGCCGTTCTTGCCGGCAAACCCGTTCCCGCAATACAAATCCCGAGCATCGGCTGCAATATCAAATGGATACCCGGCAACGAACCGGATTATTTCTGACCTGCCTTGTGGCCGCACGCATTAACCGGCCGATACCTCCGCGAGGTTTTGGAGTGCGGCGGCCCTCCGCCGCTTTTCCGACGCCGTTACGCTTCCAAAGCGCCAGAGGACTGGCGCACTCCAAGACGCTGCCGCGAACTCGCGAGCGCCCCTAATTTTCCGGCGCCTTTTCCCTCGCTTCCCGCCTCCATTTTGACATCATCCCTGCATGGGGAAGAAACGGCGCATCCTGATTGCCGCTTTGTTGGTCATTCTTCTGGGCGGCTCCACTTGGTGGCTGCTGCACCCGCGCGAACCGTCCTACAACGGCAAGTTACTGAGCGCTTGGTTGGAGGATTACAACCGGGATGAGCGAATTGGCACAGACGACGCCTTGCGCCACATCGGGACAAACGCGATTCCCACATTGCTCCAGATGCTTCGGGCAAAAGATTCTCCGCTGAAGACCAAATTCATTGAGTTGCTTGGTCGGGAAACTTCAGCAAGGATCAAAATCACCCCCGCTGTGGATAAGGATTACGAGGCGCGCGTCGCTTTTCAAGCATTGGGGGCTGACGCCTCAAATGCGGTGCCGCTGTTGCTCCAAATTTACGCAGAAAAAATCTCCCTCGACTCACAGTGCCAGACAATAGGTGCACTTGGCGGGATTGGGCCGGCTGCAAAGTCTGCCATTCCGACGCTCCTAAGGGCGTTGAACCCCACAAATGAAATGGAGGTGCGCCACCATTCAGTTCTGGCCCTCGGCAAGATTCACAGCGAACCAGCATCGGTTGTGCCGGAATTGGTGAAACTTCTCCATGATTCAGATGCTCAACTGCGAAGGTATGACGCCGAAGCACTGGGAGAATTCGGGACGAACGCCAAGTCGGCTATTCCAGACCTAACCATAATGCTCAACGACGGATACAGCCACGCGCGTTACATGGCCACCAACGCCCTCAAACAAATTGACCCCGAAGCCGCCGCCAAAGCCGGCATAAAATGATATCGTGGCACCGTAATCCTTGACCATCGCTGAAACCGTTTCTCCCTCTCCGCCACAACACTTTGTGGGGGAGGGCCGGGGTGAGGTGGCTCCCTAATTATTCTGACTTACGATAGCGCATCCGCCGCAATCGTTGGCGTGAAATAATGTTGGAATCTCCGTCC
>DATMLG010000491.1:0-4183 GCA_035570675.1 Verrucomicrobiia bacterium
CGTTTCCTCTACAATATGCGCATCCTCCGTGATTCCACCCTCGGGGTTCAGGTGATTGCCATTGGCAACCTCACCTACGGCGGGACAGGCAAGACACCCGTGGTGGAAAAATTCGCGCGGGCCCTCCAGGACCAGGGCCGCACGGTGGCCATCCTGTCGCGGGGTTACCGCTCCAAGCCGCCGCCGCTGAGCAAGCGGCTGGCCGACCGAATCATGTTCCGCCAGGACAGCACCCCGCCGCGCGTGGTGTCCGACGGCAAGTCGTTGCTGCTGGATTCCGAAACCGCCGGGGATGAACCCTACATGCTGGCATCCAACCTCAAGGACGTGGTGGTGCTGGTGGACAAGGACCGCGTGAAGAGCGGACGCTACGCAATCGAAAAATTCGGCTGCGATACGCTGCTGCTTGACGACGCATTTCAATACTGGAAACTGCGCGGCCGGCGGCAGGACATCGTGCTGGTCGACTGCCAGCAGCCCTTTGGCAACGAGCATTTGCAACCGCGCGGAACGTTGCGCGAACCGCCCTCCCGCCTGGCGCGGGCGAACTACATCTTCCTCACGAAAAGCGACGGGAAGACGGAGGCATTGCGGGAGCGGATCAGCGCATACAATCCGACGGCCGGGATCGTTGAATGCGTCCATCATCCGCTGTACTTTGAGGACGTGTTCACCGGGCAGCGGCACGGGCTGGATTTGATCAAGGGCCGGAGGGTGGCCTCCTTGAGCGGAATCGCCCAGCCGGGAAGCTTCGAGCAAAGCCTCTCGACGCTCGGCGCGACGGTGGTCTATTCCAAACGTTTCACCGACCACCATCGCTTCACCCAGCAGGAGTTGATCAACGCCATCAACCGCAGCAAAAAACGGCAGGCGGAATGCGTCATCACCACCCAGAAGGATGCGGTGCGGTTCCCAAAAATTGACCGCCGCGACCTGGCCATTTATTTCGTCCGCGTGGAAATCAAAATATTGAGCGGGGCCGAGGATTTTCAGGATTGCGTCCGCAAAATCTGTTTCCGCTGACAGATGGACTTTCTTTTTTATTACATTGCCAAGGGGTTGATCACGGCGCTGCAAATGCTGCCGGTGGGCGGCGTGGCGCGCATCGGCCGGGCCGGGGGCGCGGCGGCATACTGGCTGGACGCACGGCACCGGCGCGTGGCCCGGGAAAATCTGACAATGTGCCTGGGCGGGGAAAAGACGCCCTCGGAAATTGAGGCGCTGGCGCGGGAAAATTTCAAGCGCATCGGGGAGTGTTTCGCATGCGCCGCGAAGACGGCATCCATGACCGCAGAACAGCTCGAGGGGCACATGGAAGTCATCGGAAGGGAGAAAATTCTCAAGCGGGACGAGATCCACGGCCCGATGAGCCGGGTTTTCGCCATCGGACATTTTGGGAACTTTGAATTGTTCGCTTCGTCCGTGCGGCTGGCGCCGGCGTATCGCGGGGCAACGACGTACCGGGCGTTGAAGGAGGAGGGACTGAACCGCATGTTGCAGGAGTTGCGGGACCGCACCGGCTGCCTGTTCTTTGAGCGGCGCACGGAAGGCGCGGCATTGCGCGCGGCATTGCGCGACCAGTTGTTGCTCCTGGGTTTCCTCTCCGACCAGCATTCCGGCGATCATGGAGTGAGGCTGCCGTTTCTTGGCCATGAATGTTCGACAACGAAGGCGCCGGCGGTGTACGCGCTGCGGTTCAACCTGCCGTTGCACACGGCGATTTGTTACCGCACCAAGCCGGGCCATTGGCGCATTGAGGTGGGCGATGAAATACCGACGCACGAAAATGGCGAGCCGCGGACGGTGGAAGCCATCATGTTGGATGTAAACCGTGCCTTCGAGGTGGCTGTGCGGCGGGACCCGGCCAACTGGTTCTGGGTCCATAAACGCTGGAAGCCGCGTAAAAACAAGGGAACAGCGGAATCGTCCGTGGATGAAGCCGCGACTGCGGGCGACACCGAAGTAACGGAGCAGCCGGGGAGGAGGGCCTGATGGCCGGCCCCGAACCACGACGCATCGTCGTACGGGGTGTCAACTGGCTGGGGGACGCGGTCATGACCACGCCCGCGCTGCAACGGTTGCGCGAAGTGAAACCCGGCGCACACATTACGTTGCTGACGCCTGCAAAATTAGCGGATATCTGGCGGCAACATCCGGCGCTGGACGCGGTGGAAACCTTTGCTGAGGGCGAAAGCGTCTGGAGCGTGGGCGGGCGGCTGCGCGCGGGGAATTTTGACTTGGGACTGGTTCTACCGAATTCGCCGCGTTCGGCGCTCGAGATCCGGCTGACAGGTATTCCCCAACGAGTCGGTTACGCGGGGCCGTGGCGCAACTGGCTGCTGACGCAGGCGATCAGCGGCCGCCCAGGCGCGGTGACGATGCACAAGCGTTCGCCGTCTGAAATCAACCAGTTAATTAAAAAAGGCGCACCCGCCGCACCCGTCATCCAACCCGCCAATGCGCATCATATTCATCAGTATCTGCACCTGACGGCTGCATTGGGGGCGAAAGCCGAACCACTGCCACCGCGCCTGACAGTTCCGGACGCCGACGCGGCACAATTCGCGGACAAATTTCTTTTCGCGAATGGTTCAAACAAATCCATGGTCTGGCTGGGATTGAATGCCGGCGCAGAATACGGCCCCGCCAAGCGCTGGCCGGAGGAGCGGTTCATTGAGGCCGCCCGGCAAATCCAGCAGCGGCTTAAATGCGGCTGGCTGGTTTTTGGGCTCAAAAACGAACAGGACGCGGCAGCGCGTATTGTTGAGGGCATCAAACGCGCAGCGGCGGACGGGAATTCGCCGGTCATTAATCTCGCGGGCAGGACAAGTCTGGGGGAACTGTGCGCGGGGCTGAAATTGTGCCGGGGGCTTTTGACGAACGATTCCGGCCCGATGCATGTGGCGGCGGCACTGGGCACGCGGGTTGTGGCATTGTTTGGCAGCACCTCGCCGGAGTTGACAGGTCCGGGACTGCCCGGCGACACACAGCATCAGTTGCTGCGCGCCAATGTGCCGTGCTCGCCATGTTTCCTGCGAGAGTGTCCGATTGATTTCCGATGCATGAACGGCATCAGCGTGGAGCGCGCAGTGGAGGCGGTTTTGCGGGCGGTGGGTTAGCAACCTGGCTTCATCGGGCGCCGCGCACAACCAAACCAAGCTTGCCAATCTGCCTTGCTGGAGTTAGTCTGCCGGTATGACAACTACCGTGGAGGCCATCTATGAAGGCGGCAAACTGGTCCTGCCCAACCCGCTGCCCTTGCCGGACAAGGCGCACGTCATGGTCACCATTGAAACTCAAATGCCGGGTTCCGACGCGGAGCGCGCCGCGTGGCTGACGGCCTCAGAACAGTCGTTAATGAAGGCTTGGGACAACTCTGCCGACGACATCTTTAATGAGTTGCTCAAGAAATGAGGTTGTCCTGCTGCCGATTCCTTTTACGGACTTGACCAGCCGCAAAGTCCGGCCGGCGGTGGTGATTGGCAAGAAGGGCGCGGATTTGTTTCTCGTCCCCATCTCTTCGCAACTTCCCAACACCGATTTTGAATTGCTGGAATGGAAAGCCGCCGGGTTGAATGTCCGTTGCGGAGTGAAAGCCCAAATCGCCACCGTGGAAGAACGGTTGGTCATAAAAACCACCGGCACTTTGACCGCAAAAGATCAACAACGCCTGGACGCTCAGTTAAAAATCTGGCTGCAATTGTAAGGCGGACACCGGGCGGCGGGTTAGCTTGCGTTTCGGTGGCGGCTGCGGGATAATGCCGGGGTGCAAAACACGGTGACACGATTGACCGAGCAGTTGATCGCCTCCTACGCGCGGTCGGGCGGCATCAACCATCTCGACGGCAAAAACCTGCCGTCCAAGCGCACGATCAATTTAATCACGGTGGACCTGTTGCGCCTGCTGTTCCCGGGATTTTTTGATGAGAAGTTGATTCATTCGTCGGAGCTCAAGGCGGAGACGGCCACGCTGATGAATTCCGTGCTGGAGCATCTGGAGGACGAAATTTACAAGAGTCTGGAATACCGTCCGCCGGAGGGCCTGAACAAAAAGGATCTGCGGGGAACGGCGAATTCCGTGACGCTGGAATTTTTGGGCCAGTTGCCGCACATCCGCGAATTGCTGCAAACGGACACGGAGGCGGCCTACAACGGCGACCCGGCGGCACTGAGCAAGGATGAA
>DATMLG010000492.1:0-5782 GCA_035570675.1 Verrucomicrobiia bacterium
CCAGGAACACGACCGCTTTGGCAATCTCGTCTGGTGTGCCAACGCGGCCGAGCGGGATGCTGGGGACCATGAAGTCCACAAATCCCTGCACCTGCTCTTTCGTCAGTCCCATCAAATCGTAGCCGGGAGTCGGCACGACACCTGGACTGACAGCGTTGACACGGATTTTGCGTTCCTTGAGGTCTAGGGTCCAGTTGCGCGCGAAAGAGCGCACTGCGGCTTTCGTTGCGCTATAGACGCTGAAAGCGGTCGTGCCTTTGACCGAGGTGGTGGACGCGTTGAGGATGATGGACGAACCGGGCGGCATCAAAGGCAGCGCCTTTTGCACGGTGAAAAGCAAACCGCGAACATTTGTATTGAAGGTTTTGTCGAAATGCTCCTCGGTGATCTGACCAAGGGGCGCAAGGCCGCCGCCGCCGGCGTTGGCAAAGAGAATGTCGAGGCGGCCCTTCTCGCTTTTAATGGCGGCGTAGACACGGTCGAGGTCTGCAAGGTCGGAGACGTCACTGCGGATGCCGGTAACGTCGCTTCCTATGAGATTCACGGCAGCCTCGAGTTCAGGTTGACGGCGGCCGGTGATGAAGACATATGCGCCCTCGGACACAAACCGCTTCGCTGTGGCGAGGCCGATACCGCTGCTGCCACCGGTGATCAGGGCGATTTTTCCTGACAGTTTGCTGGTGCTCATGACTTTGGCCCTTTCGATATTTTGTTGGCTGGTTTGCTATTGTGTATCGCTCGGTATATTAATAACAGCGTGGACAGAAACCTGTCAATGACTTATTTACTTGCCGGTATGAAACGCGAGAAAGTTGCATCAGCGCCCGGGCGTCCCCGCGCTTTCGACACAGAGAAGGCGTTAGATCGTGCGATGCGGGTTTTTTGGCGGAAGGGTTACCTTGGCACGTCGCTTTCCGATCTCACCGATGCGATGGGCATCAATCGCCCAAGTCTTTACGCTGCCTTTGGCAACAAGGAGTCTCTCTTCCACAAGGCGCTCAAACACTATTCCCAAGGGCCGTCCGCTTATCTGGGAGAAGCGCTTCGTGAGTCGAACGCACGCGCCGTTGTCGGACGGCTGTTGCACGGGGTTGTTGATTTGTTGACTGATCCGCATACGCCAACAACTTGCATGTGGGTGCATGGGGCGCTTTCTTGCGGGGACGATCCACTGCGGGGGGTGTTCGCGGCACAGCGCGCCGCCGGACTTGCCGCGTTGCGCACACGCTTCGAGCGTGCAATCGCCGACGATGACCTTCCTGCCGACGCGGACGCGGACGCGCTTGCGCGCTACGTCCAGACAGTCAACTTTGGCCTGACCGTTCAGGCGTCCACTGGTGCGACCCGCAAGGAACTGCTGCGCATTGTTGAAATCGCTTTGAAGACTTGGCCGAAATGAAAAACTTCCGTAAAGGGATTAGTTCTTGATCTTGTCATATCGGCCGGACACGCCTTTCTGCCTTTCCTCAAAATCTCCCTTCCCAAAAAATCCCCCTCCCCCGTTCCAGCCTCAAACGGCGGTGCCCGGCCTTCTCATCGGAGCCGCCGCAGGTTCTTACTCGCCGTGCAGCTCGGAGTGCAGCTTCGATTCCATCCGGCGCAAATCCCGCGTATAAAACGGCCTAATCCCATTACGCGCGCTTGCGCTTTTTGGAAAAAATGTGCGCCCAAAGGGCCGCCAGGGCGTGCCTGAAAATCACCCCCAGGACAATCAGCGTCACCCCCGCAATAATCAAATAAAGCGCCGTCGGCCCCAGCCGGGCTTCGAGCATTTTCCATTTACTGCCAAAAAAGTATCCCGCCAGTATGTAAGTGGCGCTGTAGGCCGCCGACCCTGTGAGGTTGTAAAAAAGAAAAACGCGCCAGCGCAACTTCGTCATGCCCGCCAGCAGATTGACCACGACGGGCGGAAACAGCGCGATGAATCGCGCAATAAAAACCGTCTTGCCGCCGTGCCGTTTGAAAAAATCCTCCGGCCATTTCAACTTTTTGGACGTGAGATGCAGCCAGCGGATTTTCTCCAGACCGCCCTTGCCCAAACCTCGTCCCATCCAGAACGCGCAACAACCGCCCAGGAAACTCGCCGCCGCCCCGGCCACCATGGGTTGCCACAGCGAATCCGCGTTTCTCCCCAGCACGAACCCCGCCCCCAAAAGAATTGTTTCTCCCGGCAGTGGAAAGCCGAGGTTGTTCAAAAAAACGACGATGAAGACGAGCACATATCCGTAATGCGGAATATGCGGCAGTAAAGAGTGCAGCCAGTGAAGCATGACCGGCCCTCAAACTTGCCTCCACAGATGCAACTTCGCCATGGGGTAAAACCCTGGTGTGATCCCGTTTCCCGGCTCGGGGCAGGCTTGGTGGCTGTGCGCTGGCATGATGGCTGTGCGCTAGCACGCTCAGCCGCCTTTTGCAATGAAACCCGGGACCCCGGTCTGTACCACCGAATTAAGCCTGCTTCTGATTTGAATCCGGCTGATCTCGTCAACGGCAGCTTCTGGAATTTCAGAGATGTTGTAGTTCTCGCTGGCTCGATCCAGAGTTTTCGCGGTGGTCAGGACGGCCGTTCCACGTTGGATCCCCCAGGCGAGCAGGACCTGGGCCGGGGTCAGGGAGGTTTGCCGGGCGATGGCCAGAACCGCCGGATCTTCCAGCGGGCCGGGTCGCATTCCATGACCCAATGGGGCAAATGCCAATAAAACAATCCGCTTCTGCTTGCAGAACTCCAACAGCTCCGTTTGCGGCAGATACGGATGCGATTCTACCTGGACCACGGCCGGCTTGATCCTCGCGGCCTCATAAAGAGGCGCCAGATTTTCAAGAACGACGTCGGATAATCCAATGGCTCTGCACTTGCCCCCATCGACTAGACTTTCCATCGCCCTCCAGGTCTCAAGCAGAGTGACGCCGCGATCATAAATGATATTACCGCTTTGGTCCCGCGGATCCATGTTGTCTCCCGGTTGAAACGCATAGGGGGTGTGGATCAGGTAAAGATCCGCGTAACTGATTCCCAGGCGTCCGCAACTCGCGTCGAACGCCGGTCCGACCCGTTCCGGCCGATGATTGGTGTTCCACAGCTTCGTGGTGATGAATACATCCTCACGGGCGATTGCTCCGGTGGTGAACTCTGCCTGTAATGCCTCGCCCACCTCCCGCTCATTCCGATATCGTTCCGCACAATCAAAGTGGCGAAATCCAACTCTTAATGCGTTCGTGGTTGCACTCCTGGTTTCAGCCGGGTCCGGGATCAAAGTTCCGAACCCCAGGGCCGGCATGGCGCCAGTCCCAGAGTTAAGGGGCATTTTCGTAAGGCGAAGGTTCAAAGGATGATTGGTTATCATAGGATCATGGAAATTCCGGCGTTGTATTCGCCACACCAATTCCACTGTTACCCCATCCTCTGTCCCTCGCAACCCCAAATCCTCCTCATTTTTTGACCAGCGCCCCTTCTGCCCCGTTCCCAACTCGTGTGCAAGCTTGGTGGCTGTGCGCTAGCGTCCCGGTGATACCTTTCACCTCCAAATCTCGCATTGATAGTTGAAAGGCCGCAACGGGGTGCGGGATGGACCCAAACCCCGGACGGCCCGCAAAACGAAAGGCAATTTATGAAAAAGACGATACTCGTGTTCCTCGCCGGCGCAGCTTTGATGGCCGGGCTCATGCTTTGGGCCAAACATATGCGGCCGGCCCAATTCTCGGAGGCACAACCAGTTCCCGCCGTCGCCAATACCCAAAACGTCGAACCCGCCCAGCCCTCCCCGGCGCGGCCCGAACATGTCACCGCGTCTGCGCCCGATTCCAACACGACCCCGGTACATCAACTGGCCTACGCCCTGCCCGTGCCCGACCCTGCCGCCGCCGCCAAGCTCGCGTTCAAGCAGTCCATGGACGTCCTGCTCTCCCCTGCGTCCACCCACGAACAACGCCAGGCCGCTTGGAAACAGTTGATCGATGCCGGCCAGCTTGACCAGGCCGTCGCGCAGCTTCAACAACTCGCCGCCGCCAACCCCCAGTCCTCCCAATACGCCGGTACCCTCGGCGAGGCCTATCTCATGCAATGCTCGCAGACGACGGATGTCCGCGAACAGGGCATTCTGGCATTGAACGCCGACAAGCTCTTTGACACCGCGTTGAGTCTCGACCCCTCCGATTGGGAGGCCCGTTACACCAAGGCCGTCGCCATGTCCCATTGGCCCGCCAGCATGAACAAGGGCCAGGATGTCGCGGACAATTTCCTCACCCTCATCCAGCAGCAGCAGAACCTGCCGACGGAAACCCAGTTCGCCCTTCCTTACCTCAAACTTGGCGATTACTACCAAAAAGCCGGCGACACCCCCTCCGCCCTTAATGCCTGGCAGCAGGGCGCGTCACTCTTTCCCGGCAACGATGATTTGAAAAGCCGGCTCGCGTCAGGCAATTGACCCCCGCAAATTCCGGCTGTAACCTCGCCGCCAACCCTGTAAAACAAACCCGGTGAACGCCCCCGCCAACAACCCGGAAAATGCGCCGCCCTCGCCCAACCGCGAGGAGGCCATCTTCGACGGCGCGTTGCAGTTGCCGCCCGCCCAGCGCGCGGCTTACGTTGATGCCGCCTGCGGTGCCGACACCGAACTCCGCCGCCGGGTGCAAGCCTTGCTCGAAGCCCACGAAAAGGCCGGCGGTTTCCTCGATCCTGTCGCAACACCGTCGCCCGCCATGGGCGTGAAAGCAACCATCGTCGTATCCCCCTTGCCCTCGGAAAAACCCGGCGACGTCATCGGCCGTTACAAGATTCGCGAGAATCTTGGCGAAGGCGGCTGCGGCGTGGTGTATGTCGCCGAGCAATTTGAGCCCGTCCGCCGTCGCGTCGCCCTCAAGGTTATCAAGCTCGGCATGGACACCCGGAACGTCATCGCCCGCTTCGAGGCGGAACGCCAGGCGCTCGCCATGATGGACCATCCGAACATCGCCAAGGTTCTCGACGCCGGCGCGACTTCCACCGGCCGTCCTTACTTCGTCATGGAACTGGTGCGCGGCATCAAAATCACGGATTACTGCGACCAGCACCAGCTCGGCACCCGCGAGCGGCTGGATTTGTTCATCCAAGTTTGTAACGCCGTCCAGCACGCGCATCAGAAGGGCATCATCCATCGCGACCTCAAGCCCTCGAACATCCTTGTCACCCTCCACGACGGCGTGCCCGTCCCCAAGGTCATTGATTTCGGCATCGCCAAGGCCACCGAAGGCCGCCTGACCGACCTCACCGTTTATACCGAAATCCATCAATTCATCGGCACCCCGGCTTACATGAGCCCCGAACAGGCCGAAATGAGCGCGCTGGACATCGACACCCGCAGCGACATCTACAGCCTCGGTGTGCTGCTCTACGAATTGCTCACCGGCCAGACTCCCTTCGACGCCCAGGAACTCCTCAAGTCCGGCCTCGATCAAATGCGGCGCACCATCCGCGAACTGGAACCCTCCCGGCCCTCGACGCGGCTCAGCACCATGCTCAACGCCGACCTCACCGAAGTCGCCAAACGCCACGGCTCCGAACCGCCCAAGCTGATTCATCTCATTCGCGGCGACCTGGATTGGGTGGTGATGAAGGCCCTCGAAAAAGACCGCACCCGCCGGTATGAGTCCGCCAGCGGCCTCGCCGCGGATTTGCATCGCTACCTCAGCGATGAACTCGTGGTCGCCCGCCCGCCCAGCGCTGTTTATCGCTTTCAAAAACTCGTGCGCCGCAACCAGACCGTCTTTCTCGCCGCCGCCGCAGTTTTTGCCGCAATCCTTCTCG
>DATMLG010000493.1:0-5286 GCA_035570675.1 Verrucomicrobiia bacterium
CGTCATTGAGGATGCCCCAACCTTCGCGGGCAACGCCACCAAGAAGGCAGTCCAGCTCGCGCGCTATCTCTCAACGCCACCCGCCCCTGACGTACGCCAGAATTTTCCCATCTTCGTGTTGGCCGACGATTCCGGCCTGGAAGTGGACGCCCTCGACCGCGCGCCCGGCGTGCATTCGGCACGTTTCGCTGCATTGGATAAAACTGCCAATTCCTCCGACGCCGAAAACAACGCGAAGTTGCTTCGTCTCCTCAAGGATGTGCCCGTGGAGAAGCGCTCCGCCCGTTTTCGGTGCGTGCTGGCACTGACGCCGGTATTGGAACCGTCCGCGACTAGCGCCTCGCCGGTGTGTGCGGCGGATGAATTTGAACTTCAGACGGAACTCTTCGACGGAACGTGCGAAGGCCGCATTGGTTATGCGCCAGCAGGGCAGGGTGGTTTCGGCTACGATCCGCTTTTTATTCCCAGCGGCTGGAAGCAAAGCTTCGGCGAGCTGGGTGAGGACGTTAAGAACTTGATAAGCCATCGCGCCAGAGCCCTGGCAGAATTGCGCGAACGGTTAGGGAAACGCGGGTTGCAGTGACTGCAATTTCTTTCGAATCAGCCCGTTATTGGCAATGAGACGATACGTGTGCACGCCCTCAACTTGTTCATGCCAGAATTCTCCGCCGGCGCACTCGAGAATCAATCCGCCGGCCGCAATGTCCCACAGCCGGATGCCGCGCTCGATAAAGGCGTCGAACCGTCCGCTCGCCACGTAGGTCAGGTCCAACGCCGCCGCACCGGTCAGCCGCACCTTGCGGACGCGGGGGACCAGCTTGTGGAAAAATGGCAGCGTGCGTCGCAGGCTGGCTTCCGATTTGGAAAATCCCATCGTCACAATGCATTCGGCCAGCTTCCGCCTTCGGCTTACATGAATCACCTTGCTGTTCAACCGCGCCGGCTGGCCGAGAATTGCCGTCCACATTTCGTCGCAAAACGGGTCATATACCACGCCAACCACCGTGACGTATTCCGATTTTGGCGACTTCGATTTGCGTTCCTGCAGTGCGATTGAAATGCAGGCGTGCGGAATTCCGTAGGCAAAATTAACCGTGCCGTCAATCGGATCCACCACCCAGCGCTCGTTTGCCGCGGCGTCGCCGGAATCGCCCTCTTCGCCCAGCACGGCAACCTGCGGAAAGCCCGTGCGCAGCATCTTCTCGATGAGCTTCTGGCTGCGGATATCCAGCTCCAGCTTGATGTCGTAGCGGGTGGTGAGCTTGACGACCTTGTCGGCGCCGAGATTTCGCCGCACCAAATCGCCGGCCGCCCGGGCCGCCTGCGTGGCATAAGCCAGCGCGCGCGCGTGTTCGGAGGGCTTCATCATCCCTCAAGCGCCGCCAGCGCCGCCAGCACATGCTGTTTCTTTGCCTGCCAGTCGGCCAGACGTTGCTTATGTTCTTCTAATACTTGGGGAGGAACCTTCTGCGTGAAGGCCGGGTTGTTTAATTTGCCTTCAACTTTCTGAATCTCTGCATTGTACTTTTCCAGTTCCTTCGTCAGGCGCGCCTTTTCCGTCGCCACATCCACCAATCCCTCCAGCGGCAGATACAAATCCCCGTACGACGCGTTGATCGCCGCGGTGCCCTTCTTGGGCGAATAATTGGGATCAATCTCCAGCGCTTCCGCGTTGAGCAAAATTTTCAGCACGGCCGCGTCATGTGGCGTAACATGCGCCGCAGGTTTCAAGATGAATTTGACCTTTTTATTCGAGGCAATATTCGCCTCGCGGCGCAAATTCCGTCCCAAGGTCACAAGCTCGTATTTGAGATCGGTCATTTCCAGGTAACAATCATCCAGGCCATAGTGGCCGCGGAAATCCTCATCGAAGGGCTTGGGCCATGGCGCGAACATGATGGTCCGGCCGCCCTGGCCCTCTGGCATGTCCTCCGCATAACCCATCCCATGCCACAATTCCTCGGTGATGAACGGCAGAAACGGATGGAACAGCCGCAACGTATGGGACAGCACAAAATCAATCACGGCGAGCGTGTTAGCCTTGCGCGCGTCGTCCGTGCCCTGGAACACGGCCTTGGTTGCCTCCACATACCAGTCGCAATATTCGCTCCAGAAGAAGCGGTAAAGCGTCTGCGCAGCCTCGCTGAATTTGTATTCCGCGAGCGATTGGGTCAGCTCCTGGATCGCGTGGTCAAGCTTCAGCAAAATCCACTTGTCATCCGTCGTCAGCATTTGTGGGACAATCTCTCCCTGTATTGGGAAGCCGGCACTGCCGGCCTGCATCTGGCGGAACCGACAGGCGTTCCAGAGCTTGTTGCAAAAATTGCGGCCCAGTTCCACATGCTGTTCATCGAACAAAATGTCCTGGCCCAGCGGCGCGCTGCGCATCACGCCAAATCGCAGGGCGTCGGCGCCAAATTTCGCGATGAGATCCAGCGGGTCGGGCGAATTACCCAGGCTTTTGGACATCTTGCGGCCCTGCTTGTCGCGGATGATGCCCGTGAAATAGACGTTTCGAAACGGCATCTCTCCCATGAACTCGTAGCCCGCCATGATCATGCGCGCCACCCAGAAGAAAATAATGTCCGGCCCGGTGACAAGGTCCGTCGTCGGATAAAACCGTTTCAATGTCTCCGTCTCCGAGGGCCAGCCCATCGTCGCAAAAGGCCAGAGCCAGGAACTGAACCAGGTGTCCAGAACGTCCGGGTCTTGGGTGAAGCCGGCCTCTTCTAGTTTTTCAACTAACGGATAATCAACGCCGGAAAGACTCGGAATGATTTCCGCTCCGGCTCCAATGAAGACCGTAAAACCACCACCGTTTTTATCGGGATAATTTAGCAAACCTTTTTCCGGCGCGTTATCCCAAAGGAATCTTTTGACGAGCATTCCGTCACCGTTGTGTGTTGGCAGGTCAGGGTCGCTGTGCAATGTCAAGAAGTCTTGTAGTTCGTCCTGCACTGTGCCTTCGCCGCCCCAATACTCTTCTTCGTTTGTAAAATGTTTATTCCACACCGGAATCCGATGACCCCACCAAAGCTGGCGGCTGATGCACCAATCCTGAATGTTACCCATCCAATGGTCATAAACTTTCGCCCAACGGTCGGGATGAAAGGTCATCTCGCCTTTCGCCACCACCGCACGGGATTTTTCCGTGCTCGGATATTTTAGAAACCATTGCTCGCTCAGCCGCGGCTCGATTGGCACATCGGCACGCTCGCTGAAGCCAACATTGTTTGTGTACGGCTCTTCCTTTTCCCACGCTCCAATTTCCTTCAACTTTTCGACGGCAACTTTTCGTGCCTTGAAACGGTCCAGCCCCTTCAAGTCCGCACCCGCCGCGTCGCTCATGCTGCCGTCGGCATTGATGGCTTCGATAATGGGAAGCTTATGACGCTGGCCGATTTCAAAATCCGCCTTGTCGTGTGCCGGCGTCACCTTCAAGATGCCTGTGCCGAACTCAAAATCCACGTGCTCATCGCCAATGATGGGAATGAGCTTTTGCTCGCGTGGATATTCCGCCGGCAATGGTCGGAGGACGTGTTTGCCGATTAATTGGGAATAGCGCGGGTCCTTGGGATTCACGGCGACGGCAGTATCGCCCGGAATGGTCTCCGGCCGTGTCGTTGCGATTGTTAAAAAAGTTCCCGGAATCTCCGCAACCTCAACTTTAAAGTAATAGAGAGCCCCATTTTGGGGCTTCATGATGACTTCCTCGTCGGAGAGCGAGGTTTGAACGCTGGGATCCCAGTTCACCATCCGTTTGCCGCGATAGATGAGGCCTTTTTTGTAAAGATCGACGAACACCTTCTGCACGCAGCGCGAATACGCTTCGTCCATCGTGAACCGCTGGCGCGACCAGTCGCAGGATGCGCCCAGCCGCTTCAACTGTTCGATGATGATGCCGCCGTGCTTTTCTTTCCATTCCCAGACTTTCTCCAGGAACTTTTCGCGGCCCAAATCATCGCGGTGACGGATTTTCCCCTCCTTCTTGAGCGCGCGGTCCACCACCGTTTGCGTGGCGATGCCGGCGTGGTCGGTGCCCGGCAGCCAGAGGACTTCCTTGCCGTCCATGCGCGCCTTGCGGGCGAGGATATCTTGGATGGTGTTGTTGAGCACGTGGCCCAGCGTGAGCACGCCGGTGACGTTCGGCGGCGGAATGACGATGGAATAGGCCGGTTTCTTCGAGGCCGCGTCCGCCACAAAGAATTTTCCGTCGAGCCAAAATTGATACCATTTCGACTCGACTGACTGCGGCTCGTAGGCTTTGGAAATTTCAGGCATGTTAAAGCATGTAGACGCGAATTACGCTAATTAGCACGAATTACTTGAGCAGGCTGCACAGCGGTTCGCCGACTCAAAACAACCCGCTTCCATTCCAATGAATCTGCGCCGAAATTAACGAGCAATCCAAGCTCGATCTTCGAGGCTGCAAGATAATTTAACACCTGGCGGACGTGCGCATCCACAAGTTCTTCAACCGCCTTCGCTTCGAACAATATCTTATTCCACACAACAAAATCCGCATAATATGAATGAGCCAAAATAACCCCCTTGTAGTTCACTTCATATTTTTGTTCTCGGGCAAAAGGAATGGCACCTCGGTTGAGTTCAACTGAGAAGGCATCCTTGTAGATAATCTCGTCGTGACCCTTGCCTACTTCACGATGGATCTCCATGCAGAGACCGACCAACTTGAAAACCTCTTCTTTGTATAGCAGCTCGGTCATGGCTCTTTTTCCGGGAAATTAGCGATCATTCGCGCAATTCGCGTCTCACCTCTTTAACAAAGCATATTCCATGCTGTCCACGAGGGCCTGAAGGCTGGCCTCGATGATATTGTCGTCCACGCCCACGGTGCCCCATTCCTCACGGCCGTTGCTGGACTCGATCAACACGCGCGTCTTGGCCTCGGTGCCTGACCGGCTGTCCAGGATGCGGACCTTGTAATCCGTGAGCAGCACTTTTTTGACCTGTGGAAAAAATTTCACCAGCGCTGCGCGCAACGCGGAATCGAGGGCATTCACCGGGCCATCGCCCTCCGCCACCGTGTGGGCTTCCTTGCCCTTGACCGTCACCTTGATGGTGGCAAGGGAAACCGAATTGGCCCCGTCCCGGCGCACCGTGGTCTCGTAGCCGTCCACCTTGAAGGGTGGCTGCTCATGTTTGAGCGCCCTGCGGATGAGCAACGCCAGCGAACCTTCAGCGGCCTCGAATTCGTAACCCTGGCTCTCCAGTTCCTTTATCCGCGCCGTGATGGTTTTCAATTCCGGCGTGTCCACCGTGAGC
>DATMLG010000494.1:0-3912 GCA_035570675.1 Verrucomicrobiia bacterium
ACTTGAGCGGGATTTCGGCGGCCTTTATCGATTCTTGAACGATCCGTATCCGTCCGGCCCCAATCTTTACCTGAAGCGGGTTGACGCCAACATCGCGCGTCTGCGGCGCGAACTGGCGGAACAGCCGCAGGCCGCTAGGTAAGGTGTCGTGATGAGCGGCGACGCCCGCGCAGGCATTTTCTAATGTTGGAGGCTGAAGGTTCTCCCAAAATGAGACTTCGGGAGGAACGTCCAAGATTCTTCAAAAGTGTGAAAACAAGGGCTTGTGAACAACGTGGCATTGACACCCTGCCGCCCTTTGCTAGTCTCGCGCCTCGAATTTGCGGGCAGTAAAACCAACGCAGACGACCAATCATTCATTTTATGGCCAAAGCATCAAAAAAAGCGGCGAAATACGTCTATTTATTCGGCAACAGCAAGGCCGATGGCAACGGCTCCATGAAGGCCCTTCTCGGCGGCAAGGGCGCCAATCTTGCGGAAATGACGCGTATCGGCCTGCCGGTTCCGCCCGGATTCACCATCACCACCGAGGTTTGCACTTATTATTATGCGAACAAGCGGACGTATCCCAAGACCTTGCAGAAGGAAATCGAGGCCGGCGTTGCCAACATGGAAGCAATCCTCGGCAAAAAATTTGGCGACCTCCAGAAGCCCCTGCTCGTGGCCGTCCGCTCGGGCGCGCGCGATTCCATGCCCGGCATGATGGACACCATCCTTAATCTCGGGTTGAACGACCAGACCGTCCTCGCTCTCGAACGCGTCAGCGGCAACCCGCGCTTCGCGTGGGATTGTTACCGCCGGTTCATCCAGATGTATGGCGACGTCGTCATGGGTGTCCAAAAAGGCCCGAACGAGGACCACGAACCATTTGAAATCGTCATCGAAGGCTTGAAGGAACAATTGTTTCCCGGCCAGCCGCACGTCGAGGACACCCGCCTTGACACCGACGGTTTGAAGGAGCTCGTCAAGCGTTTCAAGGCCCTGGTCAAGGAACGCACCGGCAAGGAATTTCCCGTCAGCCCGTGGGACCAGCTCAAGGGCGCCGTGGGCGCCGTGTTCGGTTCCTGGATGAACGACCGCGCGATTGTTTACCGCCGCAAATACGGCATCCCGACCGAGTGGGGCACCGCCGTCAACGTCCAGGCGATGGTGTTCGGCAACACCGGCACGAACTCCGGTTCGGGAGTCGCCTTCACACGCGACCCGGCCTCCGGCGAGAAGGTTTTCTACGGCGAATTTTTGATGAACGCACAGGGCGAGGACGTGGTGGCCGGCGTGCGCACGCCCGAACCTGTTGCCAACTTGAAGGCCGAGCAGCCCAAGGCGTTCGCCGAACTCGAGAAAGTGCGGCGCACGCTCGAAGGCCATTTCAAGGACATGCAGGACTTTGAGTTCACCATTGAGGACGGCAAGCTGTTCATGCTGCAAACCCGCAACGGCAAGCGCACGGGCCTGGCGGCCGTCCGCATCGCCGTCGAGATGGTCAAGGAAAAGTTGATCAACTGGGAAACAGCGGTGAGCCGCGTGCCAGCGGAACAACTGGACCAGGTCCTCGCGCCGGTGTTTGACCGCGCGGCGGTCAAGGCGGCGAAAGTCATCGCCAAGGGCCTGCCCGCCGGTCCCGGCGCCGCCAGCGGTCGCATCTATTTCAATGCCGACCGGGCCGTCATCGCCGAGAGCAACAAGGAAAAAGTGTTGCTCGTCCGCGTGGAAACTTCGCCCGAAGATTTGCGCGGGATGATCGCCGCGGAGGGCATTCTGACGGCGCGCGGAGGGGTCAGTTCCCACGCGGCGCTGGTCGCACGGCAGATGGGCAAGGTCTGCGTTTGCGGCGCGAGCGCGTTGCACGTGGATTACGCGGCCAAGACGCTCAGCGTCAGCGGGCAGACCTTCAAGGAAGGCGATTATCTTTCCATTGATGGCACGCTCGGGGAAGTTTACGCGGGCGAAATCAAAACCGCAGCGTCGGAGATCGTCCAGGTGCTGGTCGAGAAATCGCTGACCCCCAAGGAAAGCCGCACGTATCAGAACTTCGCGCAGCTCATGACTTGGTGTTCCAAGGCCACCCGGATGACCGTACGGACGAACGCGGACTCGCCATCGCAGGCCGCCAACGCCGTGGCCTTCGGAGCCGTGGGCATCGGCCTTTGCCGCACCGAACACATGTTCTTCGAGGGGAATCGCATCGACGCCATGCGCGAAATGATTCTCGCGGAGAACACGGCTGACCGCAAAAAAGCGCTGGCCAAGCTCCTGCCGTATCAGCGGGACGATTTCGCGGGCATTTTCCGCGCCTTGAAGGGCCTGCCGGCGACCATCCGGTTCCTGGACCCGCCGCTGCACGAATTTCTGCCGCACGAAAGCTCGGCCATCAACCATTTGAGCGAAAAAATCGGCGTCAGCGCCGAGAAAATCTCGAAGCGCGTCTCCGAGCTTCACGAATTCAACCCGATGCTCGGACATCGCGGCTGCCGTCTGGGCATTGCGTATCCCGAGATCAGCGAGATGCAAACGCGCGCGGTGTTCGAGGCCGCGGCCGAAGTCCAGAAAAGCGGCATCAAGGTGAAACCGGAAATCATGATTCCACTGGTCGGTTTCCCGAAGGAACTTCAGTTGCAGCTTGAGGTCGTTCATCGCATCGCCGCGGAAGTGGCGAAGGAAAAGAAGACGAAGTTCAGCTATCTCGTCGGGACAATGATTGAAATTCCACGGGCGGCGCTGGTGGCCGATGAAATCGCGAAGGATGCCGAGTTTTTCAGCTTCGGCACCAACGATCTCACGCAGACCACGCTCGGCATGAGCCGCGATGATTCCGGTTCCTTCCTTCCGAAATACCAGGAACTGGAGATTGTGAAGAAAAATCCGTTCGCCTCCATTGACCAGACGGGCGTCGGGAAACTGATGCGCATGGCCGTCGAACTTGGCCGCAAGACGCGTCCAGACATCAAGCTAGGCATCTGTGGCGAGCACGGCGGCGATCCAGAGAGCGTGAAGTTCTGCCATCATGCAGGCTTGAGCTATGTGAGCTGCTCGCCTTTCCGGGTTCCCGTTGCGCGGCTGGCCGCGGCCCAGGCCGCGTTGGAAGCCGCAAAGGCAAAGAAAAAATAGACGCCGGCTGCTTCTCTTGAAAAAGGAGAGGCTGCGGTGTTTTAGGTTTTGTTCCCGGCGGCAGGATCGTCACCTGCCGCCGTCAATTTGTACGGATGCCATTTTCCGTACTCCAACCGAACGTTCTCCGTATTGGTTCAACTTTCACTCCCGGCAGGAAGGTGGAATAGTGTGTCCAGAAACGGTACATAAATGTCCTGAAAGCGGAATGAGTTTATATGGGCGAGCAAAATTTAAGCATTAATCTTAGAATGGTTTCGGTCCCCGAAGGGCCGGCTGCGAGTCATTACGCTCCCGCCGACACCAAAACGCCGGCCGCCTTCGACTCTGGCCGGTTCCTCAAACAACTGGGTATTCTCGCCGTCATCGCGGTTCTGAGCCTGGGCTGCTACATATCCATCAGCCGCTGTTTGGTGCAGACCATTGAGGTCGTCGGGGAAAGCATGCTCCCGACATTGCAACCCGGCAATCATTACATCCTCAACCGTTGGGCCTTCCATAGCGCCGGCCCCCAGCGCGGCGATGTCGTGGTCATTCGTGACCCGGCGGATCACGGGTATTCGGTCAAGCGCGTCATTGCCCTCGGTGGCGAATCGGTGCATTTCGTGGATGGAAAGGTCCTGATCAACGGCGAGGTGTTGAAGGAACCTTATCTGAAGTCCGGCACCTATACCTTCACCTATTCCAAGGCCCGGGAACAATTCATCACCTGCGGCGAGGACTCGTATTTCGTCTTGGGCGACAACCGTTCCGAAAGCATTGACAGCCGGGCTTACGGCGCGGTCTCCCGCAAGGATGTCCTCG
>DATMLG010000495.1:0-7547 GCA_035570675.1 Verrucomicrobiia bacterium
ACGGACCGAGGATGCGTAAATTGGAAATCACCCGGCTGCGCGGACCGATGAGCGTGACGGTTTCTTTCGCTGCGAACGCGCCTTCCTGGTAAAGCCATTTATGAACGGTCAGTTTGCGGCCCGGACCAAAAAGAGCTTCGACCGCTTGCGGTGTGAGATGGCAATGCCGGGCGCTCACATTCACGATAAGGGGATTTGGCCCCGCGGCGACATCAGGCAACGGCTTGCCCATGCGCGCATAAACAGCGCGCCGAACAAGATGTTCGACAACGGCACGATTAGGTGCTGGCGGTGCGACTTCCATACTGTTTGGGTGAATTTGACAGATTTTAACTTTATGTCAACATTTATCTTGCAAAATATTTCACAATCTGGCAGATTGTGGAAAAATGACGGCAGAAGAGCGCAAAAACCGCCTTGAATCCTACCTTCAGCGGGTTGAATTCGCGTCGCTGGAAGAATTGTCTCATCACGTGGACGCTTCCATCTCGACCGTCCGGCGCGATTTGACGGCCCTCGAAGCCGCAGGAAATTTGCGCCGTACTCACGGTGGCGCGCGTCTTCTCACGCCCCGGAGTGATGAATTTGCCTTCACCGCGCGCGACACTCACCAGGTTTCGGAGAAGGAAGCAATCGGCAAAGCGTGCGCGGAACTCATCGGCGTAAACCAAAGCGTGATCCTCGATGCGGGCACAACAATTTTTCATGTAGCGAAACATCTCGAAGATAAAACGCTCCAGATCGTCACGAATTCCCTGCCCGTCGCCAATCTTTTTGCTTCGTCGAATAAAACCGAAGTCATCCTGGCGGGCGGCGTGATTTATCCGCGCCTCGGTGTACTCGTCGGGCCGATGACGCGTGACGCGTTCACGAACATGCGCGCGGACGTCGCCATCATGGGCGCCGGTGGCATCACGCTCGAAGGCGTCACGAACTCGCACGCGCTGTTGATTGACATTCAGCAGGCGATGCTGAAAGCCGCGCAGAAGATTATCTTTTGTCTCGATCATACAAAATTTGGTCGTCAGTCGGTTTCTTTTCTCTGCGGGCTGGACATGGCTGACGTGATTGTCACGGACAGCCACGCCCCGCCGGAACTGGTCGCTGGCCTGCGCGAGCGCGGCGTGGAAGTTATCGTCGCGCCGGGTGAACCTGGCAACGGAGAAATCGCAGCAAACAAAATTCCCAAATGAACCTGGTTGAAAAAGTCAGATTGGCCGGCGTAGTCGGCGCGGGTGGCGGCGGTTTTCCCACCCACGTCAAACTCAACGCCAAAGTCGAAACCGTCATCGCCAACGGCGCGGAATGCGAGCCGCTCCTGCACAAGGACGCCGTCATCATGGAAGAGAACGCCCCCGAGCTTGTGCGCGGCCTGGAGCTGGCCATGGACGCTACGGGCGCGAAGGAAGGCGTTATCGGCATCAAAGGCAAAAAGAAACACGCCGTCGACGCCGTCACCGCCGCGTGCAAAGGCACCCGCGTGCGCGTCCAGTTACTCGGCGATTATTATCCCGCTGGCGACGAATATGATTTGGTCTTCAATGTCACGGGCAAGCTGATTCCGCCCGGTGGCATTCCCCTCAACATCGGCGCGCTTGTTAACAACGTCGAAACGTTTGTGAACATCGCCGCCGCGAACGATGACCAGCCGCTCACGCATAAAATGCTGACCATCGCCGGTGCGGTGAAAAAGCCGGTCACCATCAAGGTGCCCATCGGCACGACCTATCGCGAGTGCGTGAAACACGCCGGCGGTCTCACAACCGACGATCCCATTTTAGTTATCGGCGGCCTCATGATGGGCCAGCATACCGATGATTTGGACGCGCCCGTCACCAAGACTTCCACCGGCGTGGTCATTTTGCCGCGCAGCCATCACGTCATTGAGCGCAAGCTCAAGCCCAACAAAGTCCAGGCCAAGATCGGTAAATCCGCCTGCGACCAATGCCGTTATTGCACCGAATATTGCCCGCGCTTCCTGCTCGGCTACGCCGTCGAGCCGCACCAGGTCATGCGCACGCTCGCCTTCACCGGCACCGGCGCGGAAGTTTACAATCAATGGGCGGCCATGTGCTGCTCGTGCGGCCTCTGCACCCTCTACGCCTGCCCCGAGGAATTGTATCCCAAGGAAGCGTGCGACGACGCCAAGACCGAGATGCGCAAGGCGCAAATCAAATGGACCGGCCCGATGAACCCCAAGCCGCATCCGATGGGCGATGGCCGCCGCGTGCCCATCAAAACGCTCACCAAGAAATTGCACGTGCAGGACTACGACCTGCCCGCGCCGCTCCTCACCGATACTATTTCACCCAACCGCCTCATTCTGCCGCTCAAGCAAAGTGCCGGCACGGCGTGTCTCGCTAAAGTGAATCGCGGCGACCGCGTCAGCGCCGGGCAAATCATCGGTGAACCGGCCCCGCAAGCGCTCGGCGCGATATTGCATGCGCCCATGGCCGGTATCGTCCGCGAAGTGACTGCTGAACAAATTATTTTGGAGAAACCATGAATACAAAACCTGTCGGAGCTATCGGTCTCATTGAACTATCCAGTGTCGCGGCGGGCTTTGAAGTCGCCGATGTGATGCTCAAGGCCAGCGACGTGCGCCTGCTGCTCTCGCGCTCCATCTGTTCGGGCAAATACATGGTGCTCATCGCCGGCGATACTGCGGCAGTCGAGTCCGCCATGGCCGCGGGCGAAGCCGTGACCAACGGCTGCATGATTGACAGTATCTCGCTCGCCAATCTGCATCCCGACGTCATCACCGCCATCGGCCGCACGCAACCGGTCGAACCCAACGGCGCACTGGGCATCCTCGAATCCTTCAACGTAGCTACCATGATCAAGGCCGCCGACGCCGCCGCCAAGGCCGCGCCGGTGCAATTGCTGGAAGTCCGCCTCGCGATGGCCCTGGGCGGCAAAGCCTTTTGCACCATGACCGGCGACGTCGCGTCCGTGCAGGCCAGCGTGGCCGCCGCCCGCGCCGTCATTGCCGAAGCCGGCGTGCTGGTGAATGCCGTCGTGATTTCACGCCCGCACCCGGATGTGTATCGGGAAGTCGTCTAGAGCATTTCCAATTTTTCAGCCGGTAACGGCCGGTATTTGATCGGTATTCCAGCATTTGAGGGTTGATTTGGGTTGAGGCGCGACAGCACCCACGAGTCAAGGCGGCTACGATGATAAAAATAAAAAGAATCTTTTTATTCTCCAAACTGCTTAAAAAGTCTTAAAGAGTCTTAAAATCCCTTAAAAAGCTTTAAACGGTTCCGAACGATCCAACCCCCCTCCCCCCTCCCCAGGGCCTTGGAAAGGGTTGGAAGGGTTTGGACAGCCTTGGAAAAGTTTGGGGATTTTGGGTACCGGTTACCCGATTTAACCACAAAGTCACCAAGGGCACAAAGAGGCCAGGCCCGTAGGGCCGACATGTATGTAGAAACAAATTTGCAAAGACGATCTAAGCTCCGTTTAGGAGCGGCATAACTTGATTCAGAACCGTTAACAGAGTATGAGCATAGAAATGACCTACAGATGAACGCCATCTTCAAATATCCTGCTTCAAAGTATAAAGGTCAACGCCGTTGAAGAAAATTTGAATTTTACTTCAATTATGGCTAACGAATTACCACAGGCACCAAAAAATCATTTCGCGATGAGTTGGGATGGAGAGATGTTGATGTTTCATATCAATCACAAACTCATTGCAAAATATCGTGCATCTGAACTCTCCAATGAAGTCCTTGACCATTTTTTTGTGTTTGTTGGCGGCATGATTGTAGGAGTTAAAAAAGACCTACCCATTGAAGAATCAATTCACGATTTCCAATGGCCGAGCCGTGGGCCTTGCATAATCTGCGGACAAACGGCAAACCTATTGGGGAACATTTGTTACAATTGTATGCACAAAAAATAACCGCCAACCAATTAGGATTGACCGTTCTGTTTGAGGATCCAGTGTTCCGAATCATGGCTGAAGAATCAGAACAACCCATTAAGAGGTCCGTCCCGACATTTAAGGAAGCCGGGTTTTCGCGTATAAAAATTTCATTGGAGGATTAAATCCACCCCGCGCGCCAGCGCCGTTTCGGGCGGACCCTCAGGCGCTACCCGTTTAGCCCGGGCCCGGGCCAGCGGCCAGCCCTGCGGCATCGCCACGGACATCCCGGCCCATGCAAACATCGGAATGTCATTTTCCCCGTCGCCAAAGGCCACCGCCTCCGCCGGTTGAATCCCCAAGTGCGCGGCCAGGGTCGCCAGGGCGGACCCTTTGGAAACATTCGCCGGCATAAATTCCAAAAACCGCGAATTGGTCCGCACGGCCTGCACGGTTTGCATTTGCGGCGGCGTTGCCTCCGCCGGCGTCACCCGTAAAAGGTCCGCCGGCTCGCCCATCCAGATCACTTTGAAAATGCCCCGCGCCAGCAGTTCGCTCCGTGACAGCACCACCGGGCGATGCCCCGTCAGCTCGGCATAAAAATCCATCTCGAAATCCGACGACGAATCGGTAAAAACCCCCTCGACCATGTAAGCTACCGTAGAGAAACCCCGCTTACGGCCTGCCTCCGTCAATTCCGCCACCTCCGCCGGCTGCATGAATTGGCGGCTTAAGATGGTCGTGCGCGCGGCATCGGACACTTCGCCGCCCTGGCAGGAGACCACCCATTGTACGCCCGGCAGCGCTGCCACGTATTTGTGCATGGAGTCATAGTGCCGGCCCGAGGCCAGCACCACCTGGGCGCCCGCCGCCTGCAAACGCCTGACCGCGAGCGCGTTCGCCGCGCTGATGGTGTGATCCGGCCCCAACAACGTGCCATCCAGATCCATTGCCGCCAATTTGAAGTGCTTTAAGTTTTCAGCCACGCCGTAAATTAGCCTTTCATGCAGGGGAAACGAGCATCAAATTTTTCAACCAACTTCTGGACTGGGAAATAGCTTGCAATATCGGGGAACAGGATTAAAAAAGCATGAAAGCAGCCCGTGCCGGTTGCGGGCAATCACCGATATGGGAGAGCTCAGCGAATCAGATTACAAAAACTAAAAGGAGATAAACATGAAATGTCCATTCATCTTAACAGCCATCACTCTGATTGGCTCCGTGGCCAGTGTGCGCGCCCTTCCTGCCGCCTTCGTATTGCTCGAGACGCAAACCCAATCAGGGACCTATGGGGGCGCGCCGGGCCAGACCAAGCTCGGGTCTCAAGGTTCGCTTGGTATAACGTCAAGCACCGGCGGGGCGACGACGACCGCGACCGGTTCCGTGAGCGTCACGGGGACGATTGATGCCCCGGTAACGATGCTCAGCGCCACGGTGAACTACAGCGCAGGAAACGGTTATTATGCTTACACCGAAGCGACGGCAGAACTCGTATATGAGGCGCTGGTCAGCGGACCTACGGATACAACCGCCACGGTTGATATTAATTTCAGCATCAAGGAACCCGGCGGCGAGGGACCGGCTTATGCCACTTATGGCGGCTACCTGGATGAAATTTTCCCGGGAGGCTCCGCCACACTGGACCCGAATTCGGGCGATCCCACGATCACCGGAAGTTACACGGAACTTTACAGCACTGGAAATAATTACGGTCAATTAACCACCGGTCCCAGTACGCCGATTTTAACGGGGACATCGGTTTTCTCCGAAAAGTACACGGTTCCGGTTGGCACCACTTTCCTGCTGGCGTTGTCGGCGGATGCCGCTTCCGACCGATCGACCGACTGGCCCAGCGGCTTCCCGCCTGCCGGTTCCTACAGTACCGTGATTGACCCGACACTGGCTGTGGATCCGTCCACCCCCAATGCCAGTGCCTACTCTCTCGACTATTCGACTGGAATCCAACCCCCATCCGTGCCCAACCTCATCATCGTGCCCAAAGGGGAGAGCAGCGTGGAACTGCTGTGGGCCGCCGCGGGAACCTATACTCTGCTGCAAACTACGAACCTGGTAAGCGGTGTTTGGACGACCAACACCAGTTCCCTCACCACGGCCAACGGTACCAACAGCATCACCATCACCTCGCTCATTGACAGCCAATATTTCCGGCTGAAGCAGTAAATCGACCATCCTGACAGGCCGCCCGTCAACTTTGGCGTTCTCAGCCGCACCGCAAATTAGCCGCTCATCCAGGAGAATCCCAACCTCTAAATTAACGCGGCCCAATGTGAATGTGGGACTAAAATACCCACGCCGCCGATGTTATGGTTGCACTCGCGTGAAGGTGGCAACGGCTTTTGAAAGCAGTTCCTCGTCGCTCACATTCGTTACCATCAAGTCGGGTTTGATTCCAATGCCCTGGATCGGGTCACCTTTGGCGGTATAGAATTCTCCCGCTATGGTCCTGGTGGTTCCGCCGTCGGCTTGTTGTACCAGCGCATAAAAAACGCCTTTTCCGTAGGTAGTTTCGCCCATCACCCTGGCCCTGCCGGAGCTCTGGCACGCGGAGGCAACTAATTCGGCACCAGATACGGTATTGTGATCAACCAATACGATGAGCCCGCCGGTCCACTTTTGTTCTTGTGTGCTGTAATCGGTTTTGATGCTGGCGTCACGTTTGGAAAGGATCTCCCACAAGGGGGTCCCGCTGGCGACGAACATGCCTGCCACGTCGGCGGCAGAGTTGCGTGAACCTCCCGGATCATTTCTTAAATCCAAAACAAGGTTGCGCACCCCCTGCCGGGTGAAGGAACCCAGCGCCGATTCTACGACGACCGGCGCGCTTACGGAAAACTCCCGGATGATGAGCAACCCTGTCTGTTGGTCCAACAACCGTTCGCGGACGCCACTGTCATGAGCTAGGGAAGTAGTGTCCACCCGCTTGAGCGAAAACTCACGCTGCGTTCCGTCGGGCAAAATGGCCGTAATTCCAACGGTTGTTCCCACCGGTCCGCGTATCACTTGCACTGCCGAAGCCAATGGCAAATGTTCCACGGAAACGCCGTCGACCGTAATAATTTTGGTACCGGGCTTGATTCCGGCATCGTCCGCCGGGCCGAAGGGCAGGAGATAAACTGCCACCACGGCTCCGTTGGTTTTGCCCAGCGACATACCAATACCACCCGGGGAAACGTTCGTCGTGGTTATTCCCGGGTTTGGCGTCCCGCTGCTGGTGCTGCCGTCTGAAGCTTTCAAATCCGCTGCGGCCAAAACTAAATACAGAATAACAAAAGTGACGATCGGGATGATTTTCATATCGATATCTGATGAGACAAATCTAACAGCGCAACGATTTCTTCCAAGTTCCAAAGTGGTCCGCGAGTTTGTTTGCCAGGCGCTACGCCGGTAGCGGGCCGCCGAAGTGCACCTGATAAGAAGCATAGGCAGCGGCGTCACTGAGCATCGAATCAATCGCCGCGGCCAGCGGTTCAATCTGCCAGAGGCCTGAGAACGTCGCCCGGTCCCCGATACTGCTGTCCAACAGGAACGCCGGGCGTTGCGTCATCTGCAACGCGTGAAACTGCGCCGTGGCCGCGCGCACCCGCTTCTCAATTTCCTTTGACCCGGCGCGCGCCAGCAATTTTTTCGCGTCCAGGCCGGCCGCCTTCGCGGCGATTTG
>DATMLG010000496.1:0-3540 GCA_035570675.1 Verrucomicrobiia bacterium
CTCATCCTGAACCCGTTCCGCGCCTGCTTCCCTCAGATCCGGGTCCTCGGCAATTCGCAACGGCAACCCATAACACAGCACCGCGTAACGAATCCGCGATTGGATGACACCATTTTTAATCTGCCCCGGGTCCGTCGCCGCTGAAGCATTTGAAGTCGCCTCCAGCGCCCAGAGATTCCGTTCCGTCAGCATCTTCGTCAACGGGACCTGCAATCGGTCATGGAACTCCGCCCGGCTCACCACCTCCGCGTCCGTCAAATCCACCCCCAACATCTGTTCCGCCGGCACATGCCGAACTTCTGCATAATGCTCCGCCACGTCGCGCGACTCCGCCAGGCGCGTGTTGTAAACCACCACCACCTCGTTCCCCTGCCCTCGCGCGTACGGGACACAAAATGCCAGCACCACTCCGGGCAACCACGCCGCTATCAACAGTCGTTTCATCGCATCCATGCGTTTATTTTCCCGCGCGCATGCCGGCTCAACTGCCTTCGCCGCACGTTATCTTCAATCCGTCGTACGCCAGCTCCACTCCCGACGGAAGCTCGGCTTGCGCCACGTCATGGTCATAATCATGAGTCAAATGCGTGAAATACGTCCGCCCGGCCCCGATACGCCGCGCCGCGGTCAACGCCTCGTCCAAATTCATGTGCGTCGGATGTGGCTTTCGGCGCAATGCATCCAACACCACCACCTCCACGCCCCGCAATTTCTCGACCGCCTCCGGCGGCACTTCTTTGCAATCACTCAGATAAGCCATCCGCTTTTTGCCGTCCTGGACAAACAAATAGCCGTTTGTAATCGTCTGGCCATGCGGCAATGCCAGCGGCGTAATTTCCAAATCCCCAATCGTGAACGGCCCTTCAACCAGATGCGGTTCCGGCATGAAATAACCCATCGGCCACGGCCCGTCATGGAACGCATAAATGAACACCCTCTTCAACGCCTTCATGGTCTCAGCGCTGGCGTATATCGGCAGCGGCTTGCCGCCCCTCAGATCACAGAACCTCCGGCAATCATCCAGCCCCATGATATGATCCGCGTGCGCATGAGTAAAAATCACCGCATCCAGCCAGCGAATATTCTCCCGCAGCATCTGCATCCGAAAATCCGGCGGCGCGTCCACCGCAAGTTTCGTACTTTCCGTCGCCACATAAATCGCCGGCCGCGTGCGATGGTTCTTCGGGTTGGCCAGAAACGCCGGTGGATAATCCGTCCCGATCATCGGCACGCCCTGCGACGTTCCCGATCCCAGGAATGTGAATGAAAACGACATCGTTAAACTTTTGTTTGCCGAATCTCCGCGTTCCCGCCAGATTCAACCCAACGACTCTAGCATGCTGACGACAATTCGCATCAAAAACCTTGCGTTGGTCACCGACCTCACGCTCGAATTGCAGCCCGGCTACAACGCCATCACCGGCGAAACCGGCGCCGGCAAGTCCATCATCATCGGCGCCTTGAACCTCGTCCTGGGCGAACGCGCCGACCGCACGCTCATTCGTGCCGGCAGCGACAATTGCTCCGTCGAGGCTGTCTTTGACGTCTCAAAACTTAGCGCGCCACTCCCCTCGTTCTTGGATGAGAACGGCCTCGAACCCTGCGAAGACGGTCAACTGACGCTCAAACGCACCTTTACAACCGCTGGAACCAACCGCCAGTTCATCAATGGCTCCGCCACCACCCTCGGCGTACTAGCAGCCCTCGGCCGATGGCTTGTGGACATCCACGGCCCGCATGACCACCAATCTTTGCTTCATTCGGCCCGGCAACTGGCCATTCTCGACGCCTTCGGCGGGTTGCAGGAATCACGCCAGGCCTTTGCCGTGCTTCTCCAACGCCGCGCCGCACTCGAAGCCGAGAAGGCCGCGCTCGTCGTTGACGAAAAGAGCTACGCGCAACAACTCGATATTCTCCGCTTCCAAACCGCCGAAATTGCCGCCGCCCGCCTGCAGCCGGACGAGGAGGCGAAGGTGCAACAGGAATTTCAGCGCGCCAGCAATGCCGCGCGCTTGCTCGAATTGAGCCAGAACGCGCTTGGCCTGCTGAGCGAGAACGAGGCCTCGCTCCTCACCCAGTCCGGCCTGCTTGGTCGCGCTTTGCAGGAGCTCCAGCGCATCGATCCCGCCGCCGCCCCGCTGGCTGCGTCGCACGAACAATCCACCGCCAGCCTCCGCGAGCTTCAAAACGATCTCTCGCACTACGCGGACAAGGTGGACATTGACCCCGCCCGCCTCAAGGAACTCGAGACCCGCCTCGACCTCATCCACTCCCTGAAGCGCAAATACGGCGCAACGCTCGCGGAAGTCATCGCCTTTGGTGAATCCGCTCAAGACAAACTGCGCCAACTTGAAGGACGCGACGCGGAATTGGGCCGCCTTAACGCCGCCCTGCAGTCACTCGAAACCGAACTCTGGCACGCCGGCCGCGATCTTTCCAACCGGCGACGCAAACTCATACCCCAACTTGCCAAAGCCGTTATCAAACAACTCAAGGACCTCGGCTTCGCCCAGAGCCATTTCGACGTCACCATCACCTCAGCCTCTCCTGATTCGCCCGCATCGCCCGGCCCGCAACTCTCGGCTTCCGGTCTCGACAGCATCGAATTCCAGTTTGCGCCCAATGCCGGCGAACCACCTCGCCCGTTGCGCGCCATTGCCTCCTCCGGTGAACTTGCCCGCGTCATGCTCGCTCTCAAGACTGTCCTCGCCGAGGTGGACGAAATCCCGGTGCTCGTCTTCGACGAAGTGGACGCCAACGTCGGCGGCGAAACCGCCAGCGCCGTCGGCGGCAAAATGCAGCACATT
This sequence comes from Verrucomicrobiia bacterium, assembly GCA_035570675.1. Classification (GTDB taxonomy): domain Bacteria; phylum Verrucomicrobiota; class Verrucomicrobiia; order Limisphaerales; family Pedosphaeraceae; genus DATMLG01. The sequence goes on from DATMLG010000496.1 coordinate 2,808, forward strand.
GCAAGACAACGGCAGGTTCTGTGCATTACCCACCTCGCGCCCGTCGCCGCGCACGCTTCCGCCCATTATCTTGTCACCAAGAAACTCCGCGAAGGCCGTACGATTTCCGAAATCACCCTCGTGGACCGGAAAGAACGCGTCACCGAACTCGCCCGCATGCTGGGCGGCCAGTCCGACGCCGCCCGCCGTCACGCCGAAGAGTTGCTCAAGTAGATTTGCTTTACGTGGAATCAAGAATACTCTCGACATACCAAAGGTAATTCATAGAGAGGCAGATTCTGTCTCACCCGCATCAAAACATACGCTTGACATTTAAAACATAAATTTTTAAACTACCCAATTACACGGGGTTAATTGGGTAGTTTAAAAGCTCATGACCGGCAATTAACAGTTATGGGTTTCGGGAGTAGGAGACGTGGAATCGCAGCGGCGACCCAAATTCCATTTCGCTATTGGTAATGCGGCGGCTTCGGATTCGTGGACTTGATGCGCTCCAGTTCAATGCTCTCGACCGTCTGCGCCACCTTCTGCTGTTGCACCTGCGTTTTCGCGAGCAGCCGCGCCTGCTCCAGTACCACCTGGTTCAATTGATCGTATTGATGCTCCAGGTGCGCCAGATTCGATTCCAGCTTTTCCAGGCGTTCCGCGATTTCTTTGTCCATGTCCAAGCTTAATCTTCTTTCTCAATCCTTGGAAAACAGTTTTATTCAACGCGTGTCCGCAAATCAAATCA
>DATMLG010000497.1:0-4889 GCA_035570675.1 Verrucomicrobiia bacterium
GCTGCCGTGAATTCATGTTGACGGTCGAAGCTTCGCCGCTAACATGCTGGCTCAGTTTTGGAAACTTGAATAATTGAAATCGAAATAACTATGGCAGTTAAAGTTGCAATTAATGGGTTCGGTCGCATTGGTCGTCTGGTGTTTCGCGCCATCGCCGAACAGGGTTTGCTGGGCAAGGACGTGCAGGTCGTCGCGGTGGGCGACATTGTGCCGGCGGATAATCTGGCCTACCTGCTGAAGTACGATTCCACGCAGGGCCGGTTCAAGGGCGAGGTGTCGTCGAAGAAATCTTCACCGGAAAAGCCGGAGGACGACGTGCTCGTCGTCAACGGCAGCGACATCCATGTGGTGAGCGCGAAGAGCCCCGCCGAATTGCCGTGGAAGGCATTGGGCGCGGAAATTATCATCGAATCCACGGGCCTGTTCACGGAAGCGGAGAAGGCGAAGGGCCATCTCGCGGCGGGCGCCAAAAAAGTCATTATCAGCGCGCCGGCGAAGAACGAGGACATCACGGTGGTGATGGGCGTTAACCATGAGAAGTACGATCCCGCAACGCATCACATCATTTCCAACGCGTCCTGCACGACGAACTGCCTGGCACCGCTGGTGCATGTGCTGTTGAAGGAAGGCTTCGGAATTGAAGAAGGCCTGATGACCACAATTCACGCCTACACCGCGACGCAAAAGACGGTGGACGGCCCGAGCAAGAAGGACTGGAAGGGCGGCCGGACGGCGGCGCAGAATGTCATCCCGAGCACGACCGGCGCGGCCCGGGCCGTGGGGCTGGTTTGCCCCGAAGTGAAGGGAAAGCTGACGGGCATGTCCTTCCGCGTGCCGGTGCCGACGGTTTCCGTGGTGGACCTGACGTTCAAGCCGACGCGGGACACGAGCTACAAGGAAATTGCCGCGGCGATGGAAAAAGCCAGCCAGACCTATCTCAAGGGCATCCTGGAAACTACGAAGGACGAAGTGGTGAGCAGCGACTTCATCCATTCGCAGGCGTCATCCATTTTTGACGAAGGCTCGGGCATCGAGTTGAACAAGCGCTTCTTCAAGCTGGTGAGCTGGTACGACAACGAATGGGGCTACAGCAATCGCGTGGCGGATTTGTTGAAGTACATCATCAAGCGCGGGCTCTGATCCGAACGGGCGGGTTTTGAGACGGCGGTTCCTTCACGAGGGAGCCGCCGTTTTTATTGATAGAGCTTGGGCTTCTTTTTCTGGACCTCGGTGAGGATGGCCTTGAGATCGTCGGAAACGGTCTGGACGCCGGTGTCGTCCACGCCGCTTGATCGGAGCGAAGTCTCCGCAACCCCCACGAACGATTGCGCCTGTGCCGGGGTGGTCATGGAACTGTTGACGACGACGTTGACGGCCTGGGCCAGCTGGCCGCGTTCGTTCGAAGAAATATTGGTGGCGGAAAGCGCGGTGGAGATGTCGTCGGTCAGTTTGGAGAGCGAGTCCTTGGAAGGCTTCACGCTGCCGCGCGCGAGCGTGTCGAGATCGGTCAGCAGCGTTTGCTTCTGGTCATCGGAGGCATCCACGCCGGACTTGATCGCAGTGAGGTCGGCCTCGAGTTTGTCCACATTGCGCTTGATTTTCTGTTCCGCGGGGGAAGGTGGAGGAGCGGGAGGAGCAGATGGCGGCGCAACGGGCGGGCTGGCCGGAGGCGCTCCCTGTTCGGCGTTGTTGGCGTTGGCGAGGTTTTTGGCCCGCTGCTTGATGATCATGTCCGACTGCGCCCGGGCCGTGAAACCGGCCTGGATGATTGACAACGCCAGAAAGGCGGAAATGAGCCTTTTCATTTTCAGCGACAAATTGAGTTTCGGCAATTTGCTACGCGCCGCGCGGATTGTCAATGCCTCCCGTCAATTGGGGGAGTGTCTGTCGCTCAGGGCGGTGTCGGCATTCCAAAGCGAAACGTAATCAACCAAAATGCGTTCGGCCTCCAGGAGCGACGCGCGTTCTTCGGTGGGGAGGTCGGCGGGAGCCGTGATGGCGTTGGGTTTGGGCGCGGCATCGGGGGTGTCGCCGCCCACTGATGCGACGGCGTTGGTGTCGATGGCAGGCTCCGAAGCATCCGAATCATTCGCCGCTGTGATAACCGCGGAATTGGTGAGAACCATGCCGTTGGTGATGATGAGCGGCGTCGGCAGGCCGTCCAGTTCGGCCTGTGCGAGGCTGATATCATAGATCTTTTCGTCGGGCCATTTCCTGGTCTTGAGTTCCTCCTCGCGGGCTTTTTGGCGCGCCTCGTTTTGATCGGCTTCCTTCAGGCGCTGATCTTCGTTGAGTGAAATGGTCTCGTCGCCCATCAACTTTTTGACCTGCTCGATGTCCTCGCGAACATAGGTAAAGTCGCGATCCGCGGCGACGCGCAGAGCGGAGCGGGCCTTGAGGTCGGGGAGAAAAGGCTGCACACAGTTGAGCTTGTCATATTCCGCGGCGGCGATCGTGTCCCACGGCAGCGCGTTGTCCAGGGAAGTTTCACCGAGCATGTCCATGTAATCGTAGGTGGAAGGCAGGGAGATGTCCGACTCCACGCCCTTCAATTGCGTGGACGAGCCGCTGACACGGTAAAATTTGTTGGTCGTGTATTTCAACGCACCCAGGGCCTCGACGGAGTCGCCCATGTCAACATCCTCGTGTTTCTTCAGGTATAGGTACGGCACCAGCGGGGACATGCTTTGAACGGTCCCTTTTCCATGGGTTGACTTGCCGCCGACCACAATGGCCCGATGATAGTCCTGGAGCGCGCCGGCCACAATTTCAGAGGCGGAAGCGCTGAGCCGGCTCGTAAGCACAATCAGCGGCCCGTCATAGAGCATGGATATGGGACCATCCCGGTCTTCCTTGATATCGATCCTCCCATCAGAACCACGAATTTGGACCACCGGCCCCTGCCTGATGAACAAGCCGGGCAGGTTGATCGCTTCCTCAAGCGAACCGCCTCCGTTGCGGCGCAGGTCGAGAATGACGCCGCTCACTCCCTCATCCTTCAATTTGATGAGCAGGCGGGCAACATCAATCGTCGTGCTTTTGACGGTTTCCGGGCGGTTGCGATCGCCGAACTGCATGGAGCTGGCATAAAATGAGGGCAAATCGATCACGCCAAGGCGCAACGGCTTGCCGTTCGCGCCGGCAAGCTCGATTATCTGGGCCTTGGCCCGCTGGTCTTCAAGATTGATTTCATCACGAATCAGGCTGATGGTGACGCGAGTGGAAGGAATGGCGCCGGCGGGAATGATGGTCAGACGCACTTCTGTGCCCTTGGGACCTCGAATTTTATCCACCACATGATTCAGCGGCATGTCCTTGACATCCACGGGATCATTGGTGCCCTGGGCAACTCCCACAATGCGGTCATTCACCTTGATTTTCTTGCTCTTGGCGGCCGGGCCGGACGGAATCAGGTCGGTGATGGTCGTATAGCCTTCGTCATTGAGGGTGAGAGTCGCCCCGATGCCAAAGAGGGTCTTGGTGATGTCGATTGCGAAGTTGTCGAGATCGGACTTGTCGTAATAATCGGTGTGCGGATCGTAAACATGGCCCAAGGAGGTGATGTAAGTTTCAAGGACCTTCTCGTTGTCCCAATCCTTGAAATAACGCAAGGTCCTGTTGTTCCGGCGGGTGATCACATCCACGATGTTGCTATGGAAATCGTGCCAGATCAGCACCAGGGTGGTCGGGTCGCGGCGGCTGAGGACCAGGCCGGCCAGTCCCGCGGGGCTTTCGTCCGCAAGTTTTTCCTGGAGATAATCGTGACGCAGACGCTGGCGCCAAAGCTGTCTTGCCTCATCCATGTCTTTGGGGTAGCGCGCCGTCTTGCGGCTGATGGGCATTTCCTCGTCGTTGGTAAACTCCAGAGGGCCGGCTTCGAGCAACTCGGCCATGTAAGCCGTCCGTTGTTCCAGTCGCAGCATGAAGCGGTTGAAAATGACGTAGGCGGGAGTCGTGTCCCCCTGCCGGGTCAGATTGCCGAGCGCGGTGTGGTATTTCTCGAATTCGTCGAGGTCGGATTGGAGGAAATGAAAACGAAGCGGATCGAGGGTGTCGAGGTAGTTGGTGAACAACCGGGCGGAAAGGTTGGTGTCAAAAATCAGGTGCCGGTAATGCCAGTCGTGGAGCATTTCTGCCGTGGTTTCAACAATGACGCCGTCGTGCGGACCTGGCGCCCACGTGACTGCTGAGGTAGGGGCCGTTGTGGTCGAGATCGCTTCGGCATCAGGAGCGGCTGTGGATTTGACCGGTTCGGCAAAATTCGCCGACGCCCAGCCCAGGAGTAAAAATGCCGCAATTGAATGAACGGAAAAGAGGTGACGGCGCATGTCGGATCGGTTAATTATTCTTAAGATAATCAAAATCAGCAAGTTAGAGATGTTTCATCGAATTACTGTTTACTACTGCAGCAAACCATCCACCATCCCGGGGCAAAGCGCCAGTAAATATGTCAAACCACGCCGGTGAAAATTCAATTGAAATGCGGGCAATTTTATCGGAGTATCCGACGACCAATATGTCTATGAAACGAAACAGTTTAATGATTCTTGGGCTTATGGCCTGCATCGTATCCGTGTCGGCGCAGACGAACGCACCGACTGATTATTCGAAGATATTCAAGAGCGACAAGGAGAAGAACAGCTATGCGGTTGGTATGTTCGAGGGCGGCCGACTCAAGCCGTTTCTGCGTGAACAGAGCAATGAACTGGATGTAAACGTGATCATAAAAGCATTCTCTGACATGCTCAATGATTCAATGCGCCTGACCGAGCCGCAGGAAAGAGAGATCCTGAGCGCTTTTGAGACGCAATTGCGGGCCAAACAGGTGGCGAAGCAGCAGGCGGTGGCCAAGGCGGGCGTGGATTTTCTGGCAAAAAACAAGAATCAGC
>DATMLG010000498.1:0-5661 GCA_035570675.1 Verrucomicrobiia bacterium
GGATGGCGCGGATTGACATGGATATTGGCCGGCCGCTGAAAAACTCTGCTGGGCCGTCGTTCAAAATCCGATCCGAAGCAATTAGTGCCAGTTAGTGAAAATTAGTGGTTAAAAAATCAGTATCCGCGCTCATCCGCGGGAAAATATTAGTGGTTCCAAAAAAATGAATACACCTACTCCAACACCCGAGGCGGAGCGCGAGGCTGAATCGGTGATCGACACATCGAAAATGAATCGCGCGCAGCGCGAGGCGCTGGAACTCACCGAGGCCGCGCGCAACGTGGGCCAGTATCGGAGCTTCGCCGGCGCCTTGTTTATGGGCCGGTTTTCACCCGGGCAGGTTTATCCGTTTCCGCTCCAGCCGCCGCTTGACGTCGAAGCCGGCCAGCCGTTTCTCACCGAACTCGCCCATGTCTTAAAACACGAGGTCGATCCCGACCAGATCGATGCCGACGGGGAGATTCCCGATTCCTTGATCAAGCGACTGGCGGAGATGGGCGCGTTTGGAATCAAGGTGCCGCGCGAATACGGCGGGTTGGGGCTCTCGCAGCTCAACTATTGCCGGGCCGCGATGTTGCTCGGCAGCGTTGATGGGAATCTCACGGCGCTCCTCTCCGCCCACCAGTCAATCGGTGTGCCGCAGCCGGTGAAACTGTTCGGCACCGAAGCGCAGAAGAAGGAATACCTGCCGCGCGTCGCGCGCGGGGAAATCTCCGCGTTTGCGCTGACCGAGACGAGCGTCGGCTCCGACCCGGCGAAGATGACGACGCACGCCGAGCCCACCCCCGACGGGAAATCTTTTGTCATCAACGGCGAAAAGCTCTGGTGCACGAACCTCATGAAGGCCGGCGTGATCATCGTGATGGCGCGGACGCCGGACAAAATTGGGGCGAAGGGCCAGGCGAAGAGCCAGATCACCGCGTTCATTGTCGAGATGAACATGCCGGGCGTCGAAATCGTGTCGCGCTGTCACTTTATGGGGCTGCACGCGCTCTACAACGGCGTGGTTCGTTTCAACAACGTGAAAGTGCCGTGCGAAAACATCGTGGGCGGCGAAGGCCGCGGACTCAAGGTTGCGCTGACCACGCTCAATACCGGACGGCTGACGATTCCCGCAGCGTGCATCGGCCACATGAAGCGCTGCCTCGGCTACGCGCGCGAGTGGGCGGCCGAGCGCGTGCAATGGGGCGCGCCGATCGGCAAGCACGCTGCGATTGCCGACAAGATCGCGCGGATCGCGGCCAACACCTTTGCGACCGAGGCGATGGTGATGCTGACCGCCCAGCTTGTTGACCGTGACCATGCCGACATCCGGATCGAGGCCGCGATGTGCAAGATGTTTGGCTCCGAGGCGGCGTGGCGCGCCGTGGACGAGACGATGCAGATCCGCGGCGGGCGAGGCTACGAGACGGCACAATCGTTGAAAGCCCGCGGCGAACAGCCCATGCCGGTCGAGCGGATGATGCGCGACTCGCGGATCAATCTCATCTTCGAAGGTTCGTCGGAAATCATGCGGCTCTTTCTCGCGCGCGAAGCACTCGATCCGCATTTGAAGGTTGCGGGCGCCGCGCTCGATTCGCGTCTGCCGGCGGGCAAACGTCTTAGCGCGGCGGCGAAGGCGGCGGTCTTCTACGCGCACTGGTATCCCGGATTGATGCTGCCACGGGGCGGGGTGCCGGGTGATCTCACACCGGCATTCAAGTCCGCGCTCGCCTATGTCAGCCGGACGAGCCGCCGGCTCGCCCGTGCGCTCTTTCATGCGATGGTGAAGCATGGGGCAAAGCTCGAGCGGCAACAGCTTCTGCTCGGCCGGCTTGTCGACATCGGCACGGAACTCTTCGCGATTGCAGCCACGGTGCTCTATGCGGACGCGCTGGTGAAGCGCGGCGACGCGGAGTATCCGCGGGCCGAGCTGGAGCAGCTCGGAAAATGTTTCGTGGCCGATGCCCGCGGACGGATCGAGGCGAACTTTGTGGCGATCGCGCACAACAACGACGCGCGCAATTACGCCCTCACGCAATCGCTGCTAGAGGGCAAACACACCTATCTCCGAGAAGGCATAGTCGAATAATAATTTGGATTTCACCACGAAGACACGAAGGGCGCAAAGAACAGATGGAAACCCACTTTTTTAACCACTAATGCGCACTAATTCTCACTAATCCCTGTTTTTTTGAACCACTGATGAACACTTATGTGCACTTATCTCGGAATCATTTTTTCCTGCGGATAGCGCAGTTTTTCGTGCAGCCCATTAGTGCTTATTAGTGTCGATTAGTGGTTAAACCCATCCATGGTAGAATAATAAGTGAGCATAAGTGTTCATAAGTGGTTAAAAAAATGATTCCCCTTTGTGTAGCTCATAGAGGAGCGTCAGTGGAAGCTCCGGAGAATACCTTGCGCGCTTTTGCCCGTGCGCTCGAGCTCGGCGCGGACGGCATCGAACTGGATGTCCAGGTCACCCGCGATGGGGTGGCGGTCGTTTTTCACGATTCCACCCTGAAGCGGCTGACGGGTGCGCGGGGCCGGCTCGTTGACCGCACCTGGTCCGAGTTGCTCAAACTTTGTGTGCAGGGAGAGCCCATTCCAACTCTGACCGATGTGCTGGCGCTCACGCGCAAGCGGGCCATTCTGCAAATTGAAATTAAAAAAGGCGTGCCGGTTGCGCCAGTCCTGGCCGCCATCCGGCGGACGGCTTCGACCGGGAACGTTATTCTGGCCTCGTTCGAGCCTGATATCCTGAGCCACGCGGCGGTGCTCGGACCCAAATTGCCCCGAATGCTGATTGCGGATCAGCCCAAAACACCGATTCGTTTTCTCGCGAAGGATCCGAAGGAAGCGAAGGTCGAAACATCCACCATTCGCCATTCGCCACTCGCCATGCACTTGGTGCATGCGATGGCCTCGGTCGGTGCGAGCGGAATCAGCGTCTGCCACGAGGCCATAAAGTCGCCGCTCTTTGTCGAAACGGTTCACCGCCATGGGGCGCAATTGTGGACTTGGACTGTGAATAATGCCCCCGATATGCGCCGGCTGCGCGACTACGAGGTGAATGCCATTATCACCGACAACCCGGCCAAGTTGATCGAAACGCTTCAGGCTTAATACGCCTCTGGTGTTCAGTCTGCCCTCCATAGCCTTAAGCTTGTCCCTGCTCTGCGCTCTCCGCGGTAAAAGGATCGGGTGGCAGACGGGTGCTCTGCAAAAAATGCGCAGGGCATGGTCAAACCATGCGCAGAAAAATCCGGGGTTTCGTGATACACTGCAGGCATGGAAAAGATCTGCATAACCAGTGTGGCGGTCTTTCTTGGTTTCATCGCCTGTTATCTGGCCTACCTCACCGGACGCAGCGGCAGCACCTGCGTTATTCTTGGCGTCCTGGTTGGCGCCTACGGTGCGTGGCTCGGAGAACAGCTGTTCACCAAGATTCACCATTAGTCGTCCAGTATTCGCGCAGCAGCTTTGAGAACCGCGAATGAACGCGAATGAATGCCTTTTCGCTCATATGAACAGATTGCTGAAAAACTTTACTGGGGCCGTCGTCGCGATCAGAAAGCGCTGAGGCAGTCCTTTCTGATCGCAACCCGACGGCCACCACGGCCTTTGGCCGTGTGCTGCGCTGGCAGCACAGTTTTTCATAGCAGCCTATTAGCGTGAATTAGTGTCCATTCGCGGTTAAAAGATCTGATTCGAATCCGCGATCATCCGTGTAATCCGCGGTAAAACGGGTTTGTCTGGCCGCTCACAACACCGTGGCGGCCCAGGGGGGCAGCTCAATCCGCTGCTGGTGGCCAAAATCTGTCAGCAGGTTTTGCAACCAGGGGCGCGTGCAGCTGAAACGAGTGGCACGGAGGAATTTTTTGTCCCCCTCGTTTTCCACCGTATAATTTTCAACTCTGATCGTGATGGGCGAGGATTCGCCATCCAGCAGACAGGAAACCTCCAGTGTTTTTTGGCGGGAGTCGATTTTCAAGTCCTGCACCTTGCCATAACGGGCAATCAGATTGTTGACCCAGACCCTGGCGGCCTGGCTGGCCAGGGCATCTTTGGCGGCGTTGAACATGTTGCTGGATGCCGTTTATGGCGTCGGCGGCGCATCCGGTAAAGGTAAACTAGAAAGCCAGCGGGGGCCACAGTTCCTTCGCAATAGTCATAGTCTCCAGTTCAGAAATCGGCGGGTGATGGGAGACAACCGGCCAAATAATCGGTCTATCTATGGCTCTGCCGCCGTGCTTTTCACGGCGCGTGCCGCATTTCTTCATGAAACTCTCCGCTTCCCATCTCAAACGTTACCGGCAAATCGCCTCGTTGCTGTGGAAATATGGCCGCTCCGACCTCGCGCAGCAAATGAGCACGGAGGAAGGTTTTGGCGTTGATGTGCTCTTGTCCGCGGATGATAAGCCACTCGCAGATAGTGCACCGCCCGCTGCCAGCGCGGCTTCGCCCGAGCATCTGGCCGATGATCTGGAAGCGATGGGACCGACTTACGTCAAGCTGGGCCAGGTGCTCGCCGGGCGCCCGGATTTGCTGCCTGACCCCTACTTGAAGGCGCTTGCGCGGCTGCAGGACAAGGTGAAGCCATTTTCTTATGCCGAGGTGGAGGAAACCATCATGGCCGAGCTGGGCGTCAGGATTTCCAAGGCGTTTTTGCGTTTTGAGATTGAGCCGCTGGCTGCCGCTTCAGTGGGGCAGGTGCACCGCGCGGCGCTGCGGGATGGCCGGGCCGTGGTCGTGAAAGTGCAGCGCCCGAACATCCGCCAGCAAATCGCGGAGGATTTCGAGGTACTCGAGCAAATCGCCGCTTTCCTCGATGCCCACACGGCGCTGGGACGCCGCCACCGCTTTCTCGTCATTCTCCAGGAGTTCCGACTCTCGATCCAACAGGAGCTAAATTATGAGCGCGAGGCGCATAACCTGATCGCGCTCGGAAAAAACCTGAAGGAATTCAAGCTCATCCAGGTGCCGCAGCCCGTGCCGGATTATTCCACGAGGTCAGTCCTGACCATGGAGGAAGTGCAGGGGCAGAAGATCACCGCGCTCGGCCCGCTGGCCCTGCTCGAACTGAAGGGTGCGCCGCTGGCCGAGGAATTGTTCAAGGCCTACCTGCAGCAGGTGCTGGTGGACGGATTATTTCATGCCGACCCGCATCCAGGCAATGTCTTCATCACGACCGATGGACGTATTGCCCTGATCGACCTCGGGATGGTGGGACACACGGCGCCCGCCATGCAGGAGAATCTTTTGAAAATCCTGTTGGCCATCAGCGAGGGGAACGGCGAGGCCGTCGCGGAAATCGCCATCCATATGAGCGAAAAACTGGAGGAGTTTGCCGCACCAGAGTTTCGCCGGCGCATCACGCAGTTGGTGGCGCTGCGGCGGGACCAGGGGCTGGAGCAGCTCAATGTTGGCCGCTCTCTTCTCGAAGTCAGCAGCATTGCCCATGAAAACAGCCTCATCGTGCCCAGCGAACTGGTGTTGCTCGGGAAAACCATGCTGCAGCTGGACCAGATCGGCCGGATTCTCGATCCGGGATTTGATACCAATGCCTCCATCCGCCGCAATGTCGAGGCGCTGATGACCCGGCGCATGAGCAAGGATGTCACGCAGGGCAACATTTACAGTTCGCTGCTTGAGATGAAGGATTTCACGGTGGGACTGCCT
>DATMLG010000499.1:0-10248 GCA_035570675.1 Verrucomicrobiia bacterium
GTACCGCTTCGTACCGCTTGGTACCGGATAAATTTTTTTCTCCGCACATGAAACGGGGCAAAAACCGGTTTGGCGGATAGTGGTGTTAGCTGGCGGGCACACTACCTGTGGGGGTCCTTCCGGACGGGCACCAGGCCGCTTAAGGCCGCCTCGCAGATTGGCTACGTTTATGATGCGCTGAATCGCGTCCAACTACATAAATATGTTTACTGCAAAGCCAATCCGATCGATGGAGTTGATCCGAGCGGCCATGATGACTTTGACGGCTTGCTCAATGTTTTCAATATATGGGCATATCTGTTTAAATCACGTATTCATTTGAATCTGGCGACTGGCGTTGGGCAGGGCGGGCCTGGTATAACCGCTTCGCTCACCGCGACTCTGGCGGATGTAGAAGCAACTTGGGCACCTTGGAACTGGGAGAAGAAATGGGACTCCGCGAACGAACTGCGAAACTATACCGAAGGGGCTCGAACAGGAGCAGCGGGCGGGCGCGCCGCTTGGGATATTGGTCCGCTCCATGCTGTCGCTCAGGGAGCTGATAAGATTGGTGGATGTACGGCTGGAACAGGAAGCTTTGTTGGATCGGTGGCATTTAATGGAAATTGCTACTTTGCACATGCCGTAAATTACGCTCTGTGGGGAAGGGCAATGAAGCTATCACACGAGTTTGTGGCTTCTGATAGTGTCTTTTCAATCAGGTGGCAGGCATCCCGTTTCACTCTTCACGCGGCATTGAAGCTCGCGCGTGATTGGAAGCATATCGAATATGGCGATTATGGAATTGGTGAGCAGGAAGCGGAGGCATTCACCAAGTATGGCTACGATGGAACGCTTCCGCCAGCGACTATTGCATTGCCGTGCAAATCATCCGGGCAGACTGCAGATCCTTCGGCTATGACATGGCACTGGGCGCCGTACCATTGACTCGACCGACTATAATGACGTCACGTTTCAAAATCACTTTTCCTTGGCAATTACTAGCGGGCGTGGCGTTTGTGTCCATTTTTGCTGTGGTGATATTGACGCGACCCAACCATCCTCCTAGCTACTTAGATTTTGTCGATAGGGACTCCGCATTTTATGCCTCGTTTGCCAACGCTTGTGACCAAGTAATCCAGAATAATAGATCCAATATTTCACAACGGTTACGAATCGACGGCACTAATTTAACTTTGCCACCATTGATAAAGCATGTCATGCCTAGTTATGTTGACGTTGACTCCAACCGAGTCTACCTTCTTATTGACGTGCCAGCTAGTTATGGTATTTCATGGCTTCACGACGGTTATAACCCGCAAATGTGGCGATTGATAGTGTTTGGCGATGCGGATCCGCTGACTGTTTATATTAGAACAAATAGCTTTAAATAGGCCACATAACCGCGTGGTGCGGACCATCTGTAAGCGTTACGTGGAGAACCATTGGTTGGGGGAGTCATAAACCTCGTAGCATAACGCGCTCTTTGGGCGGCTGCTACTTGGGCTCTCACTCATGATAAAGTTTTTGACGTCGTGCTTTTGGTTGAATAAGCGTCATGGAGATTCTCGGCGTTTGGCCGGAATGGAGTCGCCTTTTGTGGCCGAATAACCGCACTCTGGTCGTGCCTCACAACCTCGGGGGTTCATTCTCACCGGAGCGCTTTACGTCGTACATACATCGTATGTAAGGGCATCGGCCCATGACGTCTCCACTTGCCCAGCTTAACCGCCGCACCACTGCCTCCCCCAACGTGTCGTCGGCTACCGCCCGACTGCTCACGTTCTCCCAAGGGCTATCCGGATAAAGGACATCTAGCCGTTGTCCTATATCAGAACGTGAGCAGTCGGGCGCTACGGACTAGCCGTCCGAAGCCCCGACACGTTGGGGGGACGGGTGTTGAGAGAGGCGCTACCGCGCCACCACTACGGGCCCGCGATTGCGACCGTTCCGCGCGGAACCGCGGAGTGACGAAGGGCGTTACTCGGAAAGCGGCGCCGGAGGCGCACCACCGTCAGAGCCTTGACTTCCCTGCCGCTTTCGCGGCCTTCCACCGGCGTTTCGCCGCGGCCGAGATCCTCGCCCGCCCGGCAGCAGACATTTTACGTTTTCCCTTAGGACCGCGCTTCTTTCCCTTCCGAGGACCGGAATTGGATGAACCGGACGAACCCAGCAAATCATCCAGTTTCGATGTCAGGGATTCGATCTTTTGCTTAATCCGTATGGCCCTTTTGAGTTGGGATACGGCAATGCCTGAAAGGTCGTTGCTCATAATGAACCCAGACTAGGCACTCGCTACGAGGAGCGTCAAGAACGAGTTTTCTGTCAAGACGGCTGAATCCTCACTTCCGACCTGGAACCGTGGCGAGAGTGCGGGCGAATTACAATCGGCCCGGCTATTTGGAGCATCCATCCTGCAACCCCATGTTACCATACCCGGTCTCTTTCGCTTTTCAAAACCAGCCGTCATTACCCCGCCGGCTTGTCCCCAACACAGTTGCCGGCGTTTCAAGGCACGATTGCATGCTGAAAGATCAGATGAGGGAGTTCAATACACGGGGGACTTCCTCCCCGGTCGGGAGTGACGGTTGGTTTTGGAACACGAAGCACACATCTTGATTGGAGAACGGGAAGGATGGGGAAACCGCATCCCCTTTGGCATTTCCCCTGCCGACCGGAGGCAGCACGTATACGTGATCGGGAAGACCGGTTCAGGGAAAACAACATTGCTCAGGAACATGATTGTTCAGCACATCGCCAAGGGCGACGGAGTGGGCTTGATTGACCCGCATGGAGACTTGGCCGAGGAGCTTTTGAACCATATTCCCCTGCGTCGGGCAGACCATTTCTGTTATTTCAACCCTGGCGACCTTGAGTTCCCTGTTGGCCTCAACCTCCTGTGGAATATTGCCCCCGATGACCGGCATCTGGTTGCCGCCGGCGTTGTGGCAGCTTTTAAGGGCATCTGGCGCGAGTCTTGGGGTCCCAGGCTCGAATACATTCTCTACAACGCCGTGGCGGCTCTTTTAGACTGCAAGAATGCCACCTTATTGGGCGTCAACCGCCTCCTTACCGACGACACCTACCGAGCCAGGGTGATCTGGCAGATCAAAGACCCGTTCATCCGGTCCTTTTGGGCGGAAGAGTACGAGGGATAGGAACATAGAAATGAGGTGTCAGCGGATGGGGGTCCCCGTCAAAGCCGGGGAATTTCCCAAGTGATTAAAATTGACTCCGGCCCCGCTCCTCCCCATAATCCGGGCTAATCGTTCGGAGACACGTATGCGCAGAACCATTTCTCGCCTGCGAAAGGAGCAGTGACACAGCCAATCCATCGCCCGTGAAAGAAGCCATCCAGCGCGAACCCTCGTCCACCGATGTCGTCATCACGACGGTGAATGCCCAGGCCACGCGGACTCAGTACTCCACCTCCTCGGAATATAATCAGATGGTGCTGTCGCTGCTGCGGCAGTCGGCCCGGGGCGGCAACGCGGAATCTCTTGCCCGGCTGGGGGCCATGCATGCCTGCGGTGACGGCGTTCCGAAACGTTACCGCGTGGCCCGGGCCCTGCTCCGTCGGGCTGCCGACCAGAGCCATCCACTCGCGCTCTACAACCTCGGCGTGATTTATGCCCAAGGTTACGGCATCGACATCAACCCCGAAGTGGCCTTCAACTGCTACCTGAAGGCTGCGGGTCTCGGAAATCTCGATGCACTCAACAACCTCGCCGTCTGTTACCAGAACGGGTTCGGGTGCGTGCGCAGTCTCGATCTGGCCTTCGAAAAATTCCGCGAGGCGGCGGGGCGCGGCCATGTGATTGCTCTTTCCAATTGCGGTTACATGAAAGAACTGGGCCTGGGCACCAACCTCGACGAACAGGAAGCAATCGGTTTCTATCGGACCGCCGCCGAGCGCGGCTGCGTGGAGGCGGCGTACAACCTCGGCCGATTATACATCTTTACCACCACGTTTTACTGCGATTTCTCCCTTGGCCGCGAAGAGCTGCACAAAGCCGCAAAGATCGGCTCGGGCGACGCCTATAATCTCCTGGGCTGCATCGAATACAAAGGCTTCAAGGTAAACCGCGATTACGGGCAGGCGCTGAAGTATTTCCAGGAAGCCGAACGCCTCGGCAACCCGGCCGCCCTCAACAACCTGGCCTGGCTTTATCAGCACGGTTACGGCGTTCCCGTGGACCTGGCCAAGGCCGTCGAATATTACGCCCGCTCCGCGGAAGCCGGTTATTCCAGCGCCCAGTGCAATCTCGGTTACCTGTATTTTCAAGGCCTCGGGGTGGAAAAAAACCTCGCGCTGGCCCTTGAATTGTTCCAGCAGTCGGCAGCCGCGGGGAACCCCACCGCGATGTTCAACCTCGCGCTCCTGCACCTGGACCAGGAAAACCCTTACTACGATGCAGACCGCGCGGCGGCGCTCCTCAGGAAGTGCGCCCTCGCCGGCGTCGTCGAGGCCCGGGAATTGCTCGAAAAGCTCCAACCTCCACAAGTCCAGCGTGCTTAAGCTGATTTATCACACGGCCGCCTTGGGCCCCATCGAACTCGAGTATGACCAGCCCGTAATCCGCGTCGGCAGCAGCCGGGGCAACGATCTGGTGCTGGGTCATCCATCGGTGGAACCATTTCACTGCCAGCTCGTGTTCCGCGAAGAAAAGCTGCTCTGTATTCCAGCGTCCCAGACCATCTCTCCGGGAACGGATTTGCGGAGTCTGCGCGGACCCGAGTACAGCGCCGGGGAACAGCTTCGGATTGGTGAACTCGAGTTCAGCCTCGCGCATTCGGCCCGCAGCGTTGCCTTGCCCGCGATGCCTCAGCCGGAATTGGAACGGGAAACGGTGAAAACCAATCCGCCAAATAATGTGGACGAGACTGCGGATCCGGGGAGCTATTATTGTCCAGGGTGCGAGGCATATTATCAAAGCACGGAAGTCAGGCGCATTGGCCTGATCGGAGGCGCAAAACGATGCCTGTGCCCCAAGTGCAGCCGCGTTCTCGACGTCGAGCCCGGGCCCCGGAAAGCCGCCTCCGCTCGCAGGAAATGAATGCGTTCCGCCCCGGCTCCTGCTTCTTTCGTGGCATTGTCGCGCCATTCAGTATAAATATATGCCATGCGCGTTTTGATCATTGGCTGCGGCTACGTCGGCCTGCCCCTTGGCGCCGAACTCGTCCGCCTCGGCCATGAAGTCTTCGGCGTGCGGCGCACCGCGTCAGCCGATGCCGAACTCACTGCCGCCGGCATCAAGCCGCTCGCCGCGGACATCACCAAGTCCACCGACCTCGCCCAGCTCCCCGGCCCGTTCGACTGGGTCGTCAACTGCGTTTCCTCCGGCAAGGGCGGCGTCGAGCAGTATCGCGAAATCTATCTGGAGGGGACGCGCAATCTCGTCGAATGGCTGGCCGCCGCGCCGCCCAAAAAATTTGTCTATACCAGCAGCACCAGCGTGTACGGCCAGAACGACGGTTCGCCTGTCAAGGAAACCAGCCCCGCCGAACCCGCCGGCGAAACCGGCCGCGTCCTGCTCGACACCGAGAAAACCCTGCTCCACGCTGTGCAGCAGAAGAAATTTCCCGCCGTCATCTTGCGTGTCGCCGGCATTTACGGGCCGGAACGCGGGCATCTCTTCCTGCAATATCTCAAAAACGAGGCGCGTATTCCCGGCCAGGGCGCGCGCTTCATCAACATGATTCACCGCGACGACCTAGTTGCCGTCATCATCGCCGCGCTCAAAAACGGCCG
Source organism: Verrucomicrobiia bacterium (assembly GCA_035570675.1). GTDB lineage: Bacteria > Verrucomicrobiota > Verrucomicrobiia > Limisphaerales > Pedosphaeraceae > DATMLG01. The sequence continues at coordinate 5,732 of DATMLG010000499.1, forward strand.
GCCGGGCGAGATTTATAATGCCGTGGACGACGAGCCGGTCGCGCAAATCCATTTCTTCCGCTGGCTTTCCGAGACGCTCGGCAAATGGATGCCGCCCTTCGCCGACGAGGCCGAGGCCGCTGACCGCAAGCGTGGCCTAACGAATAAAAAGGTGCAGAACCGCAAACTCAAGATGGAACTCGGCCATCAGTTCAAGTATCCGAACTTCCGCAAGGGTTACACCGCCGAAATCCAGCGCCTAGATCAGGCCGGCCAGTTGAACATCCAGTCCGAGCCGAGGTAATGGGCAGGCTTTTGCATTGATGTGCGCGCTTGAGTTTGTAAAATCTCCACGATGAAGAAATTGGCCGCCGAATTCATCGGAACTTTTTGCCTCGTCTTCGCCGGCACGGGCGCCATCGTCATTGACGAGGCCAGCCACGGCGCCATTACCCACGTCGGTGTCGCGCTGACCTTCGGTCTGGTCGTCCTGGCGATGATCTATACCGTCGGCGACATTTCGGGGGCGCACCTGAACCCGGCCGTCACCTTTGGATTCTGGACGGCCCGGCGGCTGCCGGGGCGGGAAGTGATGCCTTACATCGCCAGCCAGGTCGCCGGCGCGGTGCTGGCCAGCGCGTTGCTCAAGTTATTGTTTCCGCAAAACCAATTGCTCGGCGCGACGCTGCCCGCCGGTTCGGAAATGCAATCCTTTGTTCTCGAAACCGTCCTCACCTTCCTGCTCATGCTGACAATTCTCAACGTCTCGACGGGCGCAAAGGAAAAGGGCATCACCGCGGGAATCGCCGTCGGCGCGGTCATTGCATTGGAGGCGATGTTCGCCGGGCCGGTTTCCGGCGCGTCGATGAATCCGGCGCGTTCGCTGGCGCCCGCGCTGGTTTCCGGGCATTTCAAGCATCTGTGGATTTATCTCGCGGCCCCGCCGCTGGGCGCGCTCGTTTCCATGTTCGCCTGCCGTTGCGTGCGGGAAAAGGATTGCTGCACCAGACTCAAACCCGGAACCTCCCCATGAAAAAGAACGTCCTGTTTGTCTGCATTCACAACAGCGCCCGGAGCCAGATGGCCGAGGCGTTTCTGAAGGAAATGTGCGGCGCGGAATTCGCGGCCCACAGCGCGGGGATCGAGCCCGGCCGGCTTAATCCAATTGTGGTCGAGGCCATGCGGGAGATCGGCATTGATATTTCCGGCAATCAAACCAAGACGGTGGCCGACATGATCAATTCGGGAAAAACGTTCGCGTATGTCATCACGGTCTGCGACGAAACGAGCGCCGAGCGTTGCCCCATTTTTCCCGGTGTCACCAAACGGCTCCATTGGGGGTTTCCCGATCCGTCGGCCTTTCAAGGCGCGCCCGAACAAAAGCTGGCCCGGACCCGCGAGGTGCGCGATGCCATCAGGCGGAAGATTGAACAATGGTGTGATGCAACCTGTTCCGTCGGCGCGGCTTGACCCCGAAACATGAGTCCCGTCACCATCCGCCCCGCCACCGAAAACGACCTCGCCGCGATCAACGATATTTACAACCACTACGTCCTAAATTCGACGTGTACGTATCAGGAGGCGCCGGAACCAATCGTCGGACGGCAACAGTGGTTCAACGATCACGATCAACGTCATCCAGTGATTGTCGCCGAGGACGACGGCCGGGTAGTTGGCTGGGGTTCGCTTTCCAAGCTTCATGAACGGTCCGCTTTCCGAAATACGGTGGAAAATTCGATTTATGTTCGCCATGAATATCACCGTCGCGGCGTGGGGTCGTTCCTGTTACAGGAATTGATTGCCCGCGCCCGCGCGCTTGGTTACCACGCAATCGTGGCCGGCATTGACGGTGAACAAACTGGCAGCATGGCCCTCCACACAAAATTTGGCTTTCAAATAGCCGGTCACCTCAGACAGGTCGGGTTCAAGTTTGGCCGGTGGCTTGACGTCATCTACATGGAACTGCTGTTGTAAGGGGCGCTCATTCAATTGCCACTCCGGAAGGAGCGGGTGCCCTTTTCCCAGGCCAGTCCCCAATCGCGCATGGCCTCCAAGACCGGCGCCAGCGCCCTGCCTTTCGCGGTCAGCCGGTAAGCCAGCCGTTTGGGACTGTCTTCCACGGGAATTTGCTCGACCACGCCGTGCCGCAACAGGCGTTCCAGGCGTTCGCTCAGAATGTTCGTCGGGATGCCTTCCGGTGAAGCGCTGAAATCCTTGAACCGCGAACGTCCCAGGAACAGGTCGCGCACCACCAGCAAACTCCAGCGGTCGCCCGTGATGTCGAGCAAACACGCCACCGGACAGGGCGAACGGCGCGGTTCGGCTTTTGGCCTGCTGGAGCGTGTGGACTTGTTTTTTGCCATGAAACCAACGTGCCACAACAATCACTTGCATTCCACAAGTAATTTACTTGCAATCTGCAAGTATTCGTGCCAGTTTGGCGGCATGAGTGAAAACGTTGAACCGAAACTCGCCCCGCCCGGCGCCGGGCTGCCCAAAATCGAACTGCTCATCGGCCGATGGCTCTTTGCCCGGCGCCTCCGCCGTGGCACGCGGGAGTCGTTCTCCGCCGATTTCCAACAGGAACGGGAAACCATTCGCGCGCTCGTCCGTTCCTGCGACGCCGGTTCCGCGTCGCGCCGCATCCTGATCAAACGCCCGCGCGGGATGGAGGACAGCAGCCGCAATTGGTCGGTATGGATGACGCTCGACCATCTGCGCATCGTGAACGGTGGGATTACCCGGACCATTGGCGCGCTGGCGAAGGGGGTGGTCCCGCCTGGAAAGGCCAGCACCGCCGCGGTCAAGCCCGGCCCGGAAGTGACGGCTGCCGTGGTTGCCGAATACGAGGCGTCCTGTGACGCGTTGCTGGCGCAAGTGGCGGCCGCCCCTGATTTGAAGACTAAGGTGCGTTTTGCTCATCCGTGGTTCGGTCCGCTGGATGCATTCGGCTGGCACGCGATGGCCGCCAGTCACATGGGTATTCACCGCGTGCAGATCGAGCGAATTGTGGCGGGACTCGCGCCGGTTCGTGACGCTTCGATTGTCCCGGCGAAACAAAGTCAACCGACCCGATAGGAAATTTTTACAATCAACTCCCGCCCAAAACTGTGTTGCAGACGGTCGAGAATTTCCTTGCGGCGGTAACGGACGATTTCATCGAGCCACACGCTGCTGTCGATGGTCACGAACAGCGTTCCCTTGTTGAGCCCGGTGGGTTGCGCGTGGGCCACAATGTTTGGATCAATCAAATGGTTCCAGACCTTCAACACCTCCGCCTCGGCGCGACGTCGGTCCATCCGCAGCTCCTTCAACACGAGAGGCATGAAGTCGCCGGCCGGTCGCGCGCGCGATCGGGCCTCCTCCAACGGTTCGAGGTCCACGCCGCGCCACGCGCTCAAAACGCGCTGGCGCTCGTCCGACCGGGGCGGCCCGAGCTTGAACTTGCGATATGGCTTGGGAATTACCGCCATGGAAATTTGTTGTCAGTGCCGGTGCGCATTTTTCCAGTTCATCCCGTCGGCGGAATTAATGCAATCGCAAACTGAGAGTCGGTATGAGGCGCAACACACCAGGCTCAGGCCGGAGCACTTGCTTGCTCCGGTGTTGCGGCCGGTGCCGGTGTGGTCACCGGCGTGGTATGATCGTCCAGCACCAGCACGCCGTGCGGCGGGAGATCGTAATTGCCCGCGATCGTTGCCGCCGAGAGGAAGTCATGCATGGGCTTGTAAAACTGGATGCGCACGGGCGAATTCTGATGGTTCAACAGGAAATAGATGCGCGTATTGCCCTTCTGCCGCATGCTGACTTCCACCGTGTCCGGGACCTTCAGGAGAGGCGTCAGGTTCACCAACTGCCGCAACCACACCACAAGATCGTCGTAAAAATGCTGGTGGCTCATCGTCCCGATGTAAACCGCCTTGCCCAGCCCGAACGTGTTCATCGTCATGGCCGCCTTGCCGGCGTAAAAATCCTTGCCGTAGGTCGCCAGCACCTGGCAACCCTTGGGCTCGATGATGTCGCACCAGATTTTGGCCGGGTGCAAATGGCTCGAGGGAAAGGCGCCCTTGAACGTGATATGATTTTCCTCGCCGGGTGGCAGCGGATCAAACTCCAGCACCTCCATCCCGAAGACATCCGTCAAATCGTGCGGATAACCGCTGTCCGGCGCGATGTGATGCTCGTCCACCAATCCCGTGTTGAATGTGCCCACCAGCGTCCCGCCGTTCTGCACATACAGCTTCAATAAATCCGCCTCCCCGCCCGCCATCAGGTGCAGCGATGGCGCCACCACCAGCTTGTATTTGGACAAATCCTCCGTGGGCCGCGCGAAATCCACCGCCACGTTGCGATGATGAAATCCGTTGTAAATCAGTTGAATGTGGTCGCGCAGATGGAAATGCTTGTTCGGCTGCATCGGCTGTTGCAGCGCCCAGTCATTGTCATGGCTGTAAAGGATGCAAACATCCGCCACGACCTTCGTGCCCAGCAGCGCGGGGCCCAGCAGCTTGATTTCGTCGCCGATCTGGCTGATTTCG
>DATMLG010000500.1:0-35363 GCA_035570675.1 Verrucomicrobiia bacterium
TGATTGCGCTGGCTCTGGGCGTGGCGTTTGGCTCGGCGAAATTGTTCGGCATTTCCTTTGCTCTCGGCGCGTTCTTCGCCGGCGTGGTCGTGAACCAATCCGACCTTCACCACCGTGCGGCAAAGGATTTGCAGCCCTTGCAGGACGCCTTCGGGGTATTATTTTTTGTCGCGGTGGGCATGCTCTTTGACCCGATGATTCTCGTGCACGAGCCCCTGCGGGTGTTGACGGTTGTGGCCATCATCGTCATCGGCAAATCCATGGTGGCATTTGCGATTGTGCTCGCGTTGCGACGTCCGCTTTCGACGGCCCTGACCGTCTCGGCGGCGCTGGCGCAGATTGGGGAATTTTCATTCATCCTTGCGGCGCTGGGAATCAGTCTGGGGCTGGTTTCAACTGAAGCCCAAAACCTCATTCTCGCGGGCGCGCTCCTCTCCATCACCCTCAATCCCCTGGTGTTTTTTGCCGTCTCACGGGTGCGGCGAACCAAAGCCGTCGCCTAAAGGATCGGCCCGAATAAGCAAAGTCACAGCAGATTCGCGCCAAAGACTTTTTTTCCTGCCGTTGCCAAATCAGGTCTCGATATGCTCCGGTCGAAAGCCCATTCCAACCAAGCGCGCGACGATGCGCCGGATTAAGGGGGCAAACAATGCCAGCAATTTCCTCGCCGGCCAGGGGATTGAAATCACACTGCGTGTATTATTCGTGAACATCCGCCGGTGGACAAAAACCTGTGCGTTCTGGATCATCCGCACGGGAAATTCGCGGCGTGCCTGCACCCGCGCCAGATCCTGTGTCGTGCAGTCGCCGCGCAGAATCTTTTTTGCCAGCAGATTTGCGGTGGCGACGGCATCCTGGATCGCGAGATTGATGCCCACGCCGCCGGCGGGCGACATCGCGTGCGCGGCGTCGCCGATGCACAATAAACCCGCGCGATGCCACTGCCGCAGGCGGTTAACCTGCACGGTCAGCAATTTGATCTTGTTCCAGTCATCAAGTTCATTCACGACGTCGCGAAATTCCGGGGTGATGGCTACGATGGTTTTTCGAAAATTCTCCAGTCCATCGGCCTGGATTTTTTCAAAGCCGCCCTTGGGAATGACCAGCGCGATTTGAAAATAATTATCGCGGTCAATCGTGACCATGAGCTGGCCGTTGCGGACGCGGCCCAAAAGATATTCCGGCGAACCGGCCGGCTTGGCGAGCCGGAGCCAAAGCACGTCGATCGGCACGCCGTAATCCCGGAGTTCCAGATTCGCGCGCTGGCGGACGACGGACTGACGGCCATCCGTCCCAAAGACAAAATTCGCGCGGACTTCCACTCCGCCGTCGTCCGTGTTTGCGCGAACGCCGGCGACCCGGTCATTCTCCAAAATCAGATCGGTTGCCTCGGTTTTCAGGCAGAGCTGAAAATTGGGCATTTTTTTGGCATGCGCGGCGAGGAAATTTAAAAAATCCCATTGTGGCATGAGGGCGATGAATTTGCAGGTCACCGGCAGATGTGAAAAATCCGGCCCTTGAATAATGGTCCCTTCGACGGAGATTTTAAGCCGGGGCATTTCCTGATGCGGCACCCGGAGAAATTCCTCGAGCAGACCCAGTTCGCGCATCAGTTCCAGCGTGGAAGGGTGGATGGTGTCGCCGCGGAAATCGCGAAAAAAGTCCGCGTGCTTTTCCAGGACCAAAACTTCGATCCCCGCGCGTGCCAGCAAAAAACCGAGCATCATTCCGGCCGGTCCGCCGCCGACCACACAACAAGATGTTTTGACCTGCCGCATGACGGGAATTTCGATTTCATCGGCGCCAAAGTCAAGGAGTCCCGGTCAAGTTGCTCAACCGTGCAGACTGTTCGCAGACAATGTCCTTTGTGGTTAATCCTTGTCCCCACCGGCAATTTTCGTTGGGCAAAACGCCGCGCTTCGGATAAAACTCTCTGATGCAAACTAATTTTCGGACGGAAGCGGATTCCATGGGCGAAATGCAGGTGCCGGCGGGCGCCTATTACGGCGCGCAAACCGCCCGCGCGGTCGAGAATTTTCCCATCAGCAACCTGCACTTCTCGCGCCAGTTCATCCGCGCGCTCGGTCTCATCAAGAAGCATGCCGCCGCCACGAACGCCGGCCTCGGCTACGTCCCGCCCCAGATTGCGAAGGCCGTGCAGGCGGCCGCGCAGGAGGTCATCGACGGCAAGTGGGACCATCAGTTCGTCGTGGACATTTTCCAGACCGGGTCCGGCACCTCGACGAACATGAACGCGAACGAGGTCATCGCCAACCGCGCCATCGAAATTCTGGGCGGCAAGCGCGGCGACAAATCGGTCCATCCCAACGACCACGTCAACTGTGGCCAGTCCAGCAACGATGTCATCCCCACCGCCATTCATCTTTCCGCGCTCGACGCCATCGTCCACCAGCTCATTCCGGCGCTCAAAGAGTTGCATGTCACGCTGCTCGCCAAGGTGCAGGCCTTCGGTGATGTCCTGAAAATCGGTCGCACGCATTTGCAGGACGCCACGCCCATCCGGCTCGGCCAGGAATTCAGCGGCTACGCCAGCCAGGTCGAGCATGGCATCAACCGCCTTTGGAGCATTGAGAAACATCTCGGCGAACTCGCGCTCGGCGGCACCGCTGTCGGCACCGGCATCAACACGCACATTGATTTTGCGCGCAAAACCATCGAGGGCATCTCCAGTGAGACCGGCCTCAAGCTGCGCGAAGCCCCGAATCATTTTGAGGCGCAGGCTTCACGCGATGCGGTTGTGGAAACCAGCGGCGCGCTCAAAACAGTTGCGGTGAGCCTGATCAAGATTGCCAACGACATCCGGCTGCTCGGCTCCGGCCCGCGTTGCGGCATCGGCGAATTGAAACTTCCCGCCACGCAGCCCGGTTCGTCCATCATGCCCGGCAAAGTCAATCCGGTGATGTGCGAGATGCTCATCCAGGTCGGTGCGCAGGTCATGGGTAACGACGCGGTCATCACCTTCGGCGGCGCGTTCGGCAATTTCGAGCTGAATGTCATGCTGCCCGTGATGGCGCACAATTTGTTGCAGGCGATTGAACTCCTTACCACCGGCAGCCGCGTGTTTGCGAAGCGCTGCATTGCCGGACTCGAAGCGGACGTCGCCAAATGCGAAGGCAACATCGAGAACAGCCTGGCGATGTGCACCGCGCTCGCGCCGGTCATCGGCTACGACAAGGCCGCGAAGATTGCGAAGCTTGCCTACGAATCCGGCCGCACCATCCGGCAGGTCGCACTGGAAACTTCCGGCCTGGACAAATCCAAGATTGATCAATTGCTCGACGCCCGCAGCCAGACCGAGCCCGGCACCGGGGCAGGGGGCAGCGCCGGAGGGTAGAAAAAACTGCGAATCGCACTTGAAAAATTGTCATTTCAGAGGGATAATCCCTCTGTGAGTGCGACTATAATTGACAAGAAACGCCGGATGACTCTTCCAGAGTCAGTCTGTGCGGCGGTGGATCTTAAGCCCAATGACCAGGTCGAATGGCGCGTCGAAGCGGGAGAAATCCGTGGGCGCAAGCTGGTGGCCAAGAAAACGAGGGCAGCCTTTCCACGCGGAAGCCTCCTCAAGTACCTCACGCCGGAACGGGACAAGGAGCAATTGGCCATCCTGTCGGCCTGTGTTCAGGGCCCCGTCGAATCCAAGTGAAAGACCAGTTCGACGTCTGGCGGTATCATTTCCCGGAGAAGGGAGGCGAACACCCCGTCGTTCTGATATCTCATCCCGACATTTGCGCCCGGGCCGCAGTGGTCAATGTTTTGTTTTGCACCTCCCAACGCCAAAGCCGCCGGCCCCGCGCCCACGAAGTGATGCTCAACGGGGCGGACGGGCTTGACTGGGAAACATTCTGCGATTGCTCGTGCCTTTATGCCGTGAAGACCGCCGGCCTCTTTGGCAAACGCGGCCACATCACTTTGGAACGGCGGCGTCAGATTCGGACCCTGATCCGCGATATTTTTCTCCTCTCTGAGACAGACTAGAACCGCTGTCGCCTTAATTGCGGCGGAGCGCGAGTCCTCTGGCGCTTTCGCCGAAAATAAATGGGCGCAAATCGAGCTGCCACTTTGGCGATTTAACTTTGTAACGGCTCTAATCCTTCACCTGAATCGTGGACACCACGCCGTGCACGCCGTCCGTATTCCACGCGAGTTGCACGGCCTTTTGAATGTTCTCGGGCGAGGATGCCGCGCCGGACATCGTCACCAGTCCATCGGTGGTGCTGACGGAAATGCTCAGCGCCGAGAGGCTCGCATCAGCCACCAGCTTGCCCTTGATCATTGCCGTGATGCGCGCATCCGCGGCCGTGTCGGCGATGACGTCCCCGGCGTCCGCGGTCTTGCGGCGCACAATGGCGCCTTCGCGGGCCAGCTCCGCCTTGATGTTGGTGGTGCTCAGGTTGAGCGAATCCGCCTTCTGCTCCACGTAATCCTTCGCTTCCACCGCCTTTTCTTTTGTGTCGGCACCCGCCTGCCGGGCATCCCCGCGCATGGGCTGGTTGCCGTAGAACCAAAGCCCCGCCCAGCAGAGCGCGGCTCCCAATATCAATCCCAACATGAATGCTTTCATAATATTATTCCTTCCGTACAAAACTTACCCCGCTTCAACGGCGTGTCAAATGGGGTAAAACCCGCAGCGGCAGAAGTGCAATCAATAGAACTGGGAGGATTGGTGTTTAGATTTATTTCACGCGAAGCCGCGAAGGACACGAAGGTTGGGTACGCTCAGCCAAAAGAGATTAAGGAGGCCAAAAATAGCAAGCCACAGATGGCACAGATTTCACAGAAGGTCGCTTTTCATCTGTGTCATCGGTGCAATCTGTGGCCATCAACTCCGTCTTAAAACTTCAAATTCCACTCATCCCGCGAATACCGCGCCGATACCAGCTCGCGGATTTTATCCGTTGGAATGTTCGTCAACATCTGTTCTGCGTTCCAAATTCTTCGCAGCGCCGATTTCACATCCGCCGCCGGCAGTTTCAGGTTCGTGAGAAAATCGACATGAGAACGGTTTTCTCGGTAGCATGGTTGCTTGGACGGCATCGGCAAAAGTTTTTCGATCAACGAAATGTCGAAGTTCAGCAGAAACGTGCCGTGAAAGATAAGGCAGTTCTTCAGACGTCGCTGGGCATTTCCGGAGAATTTCAGGTTTGCCAGAGCAAGGTCCGTGTGGCCCTGGATTTGCGCGCCGGCCTTCAGCAGCGGTTCGAGCGCCGCGATGTGCCGTTCCATGATGAACTTGTTTGTCCCGGTGATGCTGCGCAGCGGGCCGTCGTCCATCCGCAAAATTAGCGAATAATTCAGGCATCCCGGCCCCTGAACCACCGTGCCGCCGCCGCTGCATCGACGGAACACGGGAATACCCTCATTTTTGCAAGCTTCCAGATTCACCTCCCGCGCGGCCTGGTTGGCGTAACCGAGCACCACAAACGGCGCTTTTGGCTCCCAAAATCGCAGGATTTCGCCTTCCAACCCATTCTCGCACAAGTCCATGAGGGCCTCGTCGCCGGCCAGGTTTTCGGCCGGGGTGGGGAAAGTGAAATCAAAGTATTTCATTGTCCATTGCCTGTGCTAATGTATCGTTCCGGGCCGTCAGGGACAGTAAACTTGTCTAATGACGCCGGGTTGCGGTAGAATCCGCCTTTCGGGCGCGCTGAGCGACGATATATTGACGCATTGAACAGATAACAGCCAAAAAGTGAAATTATCGAAAGAACAGGCAAAGGGCCGGGGCGACGCCCACGAGGGCGGACGGAATCGCAGCCACTCGGAACTGCAGGACTGGTTTGAATCATTGCAACCGGCCCTGGAATTCCTGCTGAAAAGCCAGGAACCGGCCAAGACCGCGCTCTTTCTGGACAAGCTGGTGGACCGTCTGCGCGAATCCGGCATCAAGGTCCCGCATGTCGTCAGCACGCCGTACATCAACACCATTCCGCCCGAGAAACAGCCGGAATATCCCGGCGACTGGCAGACCGAGGTGCGGATCAAGAGTTTCATCCGTTGGAATGCCATGGCCATGGTCGTCAACGCGAACAGCCGGCATGACGGTTTGGGCGGTCACATTTCCACATTTGCGGCCAGCGCAACGTTGTATGAAGTCGCCTTCAACCATTTTTTCCGCGGCCGGAGCGGTGATTTTCTGGGGGACATGGTTTATTTCCAGGGTCACGCCTCGCCGGGCATTTATGCGCGGGCGTTCATGGAGGGCCGGTTGAACGAGCAGCACCTGCAGAATTTCCGCCAGGAACTCGCCGAGGGCGGCGGGCTTTCCTCGTATCCGCATCCTTATCTGATGCCGGAATTCTGGCAGTTCCCGACCGTCTCGATGGGACTCGGCCCCATCATGTCGATTTATCAGGCCCGCTTTAACCGTTATCTGAGGGCGCGCGGCTTCATCAAGGGCGAGGAGCCCAAGGTCTGGTGCTTCATCGGCGACGGCGAATCCGACGAGCCCGAAACCCTCGGCTCGCTCACTCTCGGCTCGCGTGAAAATCTCGACAACCTCGTCTGGGTCATCAACTGCAATTTGCAGCGCCTCGACGGCCCCGTCCGTGGCAACGGCAAAATCATTCAGGAACTGGAGGCGCTTTTCAACGGAGCCGGCTGGAACGTCATCAAGCTCATCTGGGGCTCGGATTGGGATGAACTGCTCGCGCGCGACAAGACGGGCCTGCTCCTGAAGCGCATGGGCGAGGTGGTCGACGGCGATTATCAGAAATATTCCGTCGAGCCGGGCAGCTACACGCGCAAACATTTCTTCGGCAAATATCCGGAATTGCTCGAGCTGGTGAATTATTTGACGGACGAACAGATTCGCAAGCTCCTGCGAGGCGGTCATGATACGCGCAAGGTTTACGCCGCTTACAAGGCCGCGATGGAACACAAGGGCACGCCCACGGTCATCCTGGCGAAAACTATCAAGGGCTATGGGCTTGGCGAAGCTGGCGAGGGCAAAAACATCACGCATCAGCAGAAAAAACTTAACGAGAAGGAACTGCGCGAGTTTCGCGAACGCTTCGGCATTCCCATCAGCGACGAGGACGTGGTGGACACGCCGTTTTACCGGCCCGCGGCGGACAGTCCGGAGATTAAATATCTTCACGAGCGCCGCAAAAAGCTCGGCGGTTTCCTGCCGGCCCGTGTTGTTGAGGCTCCGCCGCTCGCGGTGCCCAAGCTGGAATATTTTGGTGAGATGCTCAAGGGCGGTAACGCCGCCTCCACCACAATGGCCTTCAGCCGCCTGCTCACGATGCTGCTGCGCCACAAGGCGGTTGGGCGGAATGTCGTTCCCATCATTCCCGACGAGGCGCGCACCTTCGGTCTGGATGCCTTGTTCCGTGAATTCGGAATTTACGCGCACAAGGGACAGCTTTACGAGCCGGTGGACAAGGAATCGTTCCTTTACTATCACGAGACGAAGGACGGCCAGCTTTTAGAGGAAGGCATCACCGAGGCGGGTTCCATGTCCTCGTTCATCGCGGCGGGCACGGCCTACGCCAGTCATCGCGTGAACATGATTCCGTTCTACATCTATTACTCGATGTTTGGCTTCCAGCGCATTGGCGATTTGATGTGGCTGGCCGGCGACATCCGGGCCAAGGGTTTCCTTCTCGGCGCGACCTACGGTCGCACGACGTTGAACGGTGAGGGCCTGCAACATCAGGACGGTCACGGCCTGCTCACCGCGAGCACGATTCCCACGCTCATGGCCTACGATGCCGCGTTCAGTTATGAAGTCGCCACCATCATTACCGAGGGCCTGCACCGGATGTACGAAAAAGGCGAAGAACTGTTCTATTATCTGAGCCTGTATAATGAAAAATACGCTCAGCCCGCCATGCCGGAAGGCTCACGCGAGGGCATTTTGAAGGGGCTTTACAAATTCAAGCCCGCGCCCGAGAAGGCGAAGCATCGCGCGCAAATCATCGGCAGCGGCCCCATCATCAACGAGGCTCTGCGCGCGCAGACCATTCTTGCGGAAAAGTACAACGTAGCCGCCGATGTCTGGAGCGCCACGAACTACAAGTGGCTGCGCTGCGACGCCCTTGAAGCCCGCCGCTGGAACATGCTTCATCCGACCGAGAAGCCTAAGAAATCGTACGTCGAAGGCCTGCTTGAACACGAGAAGGGGCCGTTCATCGCCGTTTCCGACAACATGAAAATTGTTCCCGACCAGATCGCGCCCTGGGTTCCTGGCGGTTTGACCACGCTGGGCACGGACGGCTTTGGCCGCAGCGACACGCGCGAAAACCTGCGCCGCTTCTTTGAAGTAGATGCCGAACTTACCGTGATTGCCACACTCCATGCGCTTTCGGAAAAGGGCGTGATCGAAAAGAAGATTGTCGGGAAGGCAATTGCAGACTTAAATGTGTCGCCGGAAAAGGCGCACGCGGCGATCTTGTAAGATGCCCCCGGTCGCCCGCCGTTTTTAATCAGAATCATTATGGATGTAAAACTTCCTCATCTTGGTGAAGGTGCCGATTCCGGCACGGTGATCAACCTGCTCGTCAAAGAAGGCGACCGGATCGAAAAGGACCAGCCGATTCTCGAACTGGAAAACGAAAAAGCCGTCGCCACCATTCCTTCCACCGCCGCCGGGGTCATCAGCAAGCTTTACGTGAAGACCGGCGACAAAATCAGCGCCGGCGCGCGGTTGATTTCCATCACAGAAGCCGGTGGCGCCGCCACGCCCGCGCCAACTGCGGCACCGGCCGCAAAATCTGTTCGCGCGGAAACCCGCCCGGCACCCGTGGCGGTCCCGGTTGTTGCGGCCCCCGCAAATGGCGTGGCCGAACAGTATGAGGAACCTCCGGCGTCCGATGTTCCGGTCGCGGCGGCTCCGTCCATCCGGCTGATGGCCGGTGAACTGGGCATTGATCTCTCAAGGATTCGCGGCAGCGGTCGCGGTGGTCGCATCGTCCTCGCGGATGTGCGTGATTACATTCAGCGGTTGATAAGCGCCGCACGCCAGCCGAAGGCCGCGGCAGCCGGCGCGCCAGCGAGACCCGTCGCGGAATCCACTGATTTCTCAAAGTGGGGCGCGATTGTCAAAAAGCCGCTCACGCCGCTGCGCAAGGTCATCAGCCGCCGCATGGCCGAGAATTGGAACGCCATCCCGCATGTGACGCAATTCGACGAGGCGGACCTGGCGAACGTGCTGGCCTTGCGCAAGCAATACGTCGCCACCTACGAAAAGAAGGGCGCGCGTCTGACCGTGACGTCTTTTGTGCTGAAGGCGGTCGTCGCGGCCCTGAAGAAGCATCCCATCTTCAACTCGAGCCTGGATGAAGCGGCTGAGGAAATTGTTTTCAAGGAATATTATCACATCGGCATCGCGGTGGACACCGAGGCCGGGCTGATAGTGCCGGTCATCCGCGATGCGGACAAAAAAAGCGTGCTGGCGCTTTCGCTCGAACTGGAGGAACTCGCGAAAAAGGCGCGCGACCGCAAGGTCTCCGCCGACGAACTCAAGGGCGGGACCTTCACCATCTCCAACCAGGGCGGCATCGGCGGCGCACAATTCACGCCGATCGTGAACCGGCCGGAAGTTGCCATCCTCGGCCTGGGCAAGGGCGCGCTGAAGCCGGTTGTCGTGAAGGACAAGATTGAAGCCCGGACGATGCTGCCACTCGGCCTGTCGTACGATCATCGGGTCATCGACGGCGGCACGGCGGCGCGGTTCATCGTCGATCTGGTCGAGGCTTTGCAGAATTTCAATGAGGCCGAGGTCAAGCTGTGACCGTAGTCGTGCTCGAAAATTGATTTAACATGGAACCAATTAATACAGAAATCGTGGTTGTGGGCGGCGGGCCGGGCGGTTATACCGCCGCGTTTTATGCCGCCGACCTAGGCAAAAAAGTCATTCTCATCGAGCGGGACAAGCGGCTCGGCGGCGTCTGCCTCAACCGCGGCTGCATTCCCTCCAAGGCGCTGCTCAACGCCACCCACGCCATTTCCGAATCACACGAGTCCGCCCATCGCGGCATTGTTTTCGAACCGCCCAAGGTGGACGTCACCAAGCTGCGCGCGTGGAAGGATTCCGTCATCCAGAAACTTTGCGGCGGCATTCTCATGCTCGCGGAGAAGCGCGGCGTGCAGGTTATTAATGGGCGCGGTTATTTTGAAGGCTCGCAAACGCTGCGCGTCGAGCGGGAACACGGCCAGCAATTCATCAATTTCGAACAGGCCATCATTGCCACCGGCTCCAAGTCCGCGATGCCCAAGGCCTTTGACCTGGGCAATCCGCGCATCATGACGTCGCGCGAGGCGCTGGATGTCGAGGACATTCCCGAAAACCTGCTCGTCGTGGGCGGCGGCTACATCGGCATGGAACTGGGGACGGTTTACGCCACGCTCGGCAGCAAGGTTGTGATGGTCGAGGCGCTGGATTCGATTTTGCTCGGCGCCGATCCCGATCTGGCGCGGCCCGTTATGGCCTACGCCAGGAAGGCTTTCAAGGAAGTGCGCGTAAAGTCGAAGGTGCTCAAGATGTCCACCAGCGGCAAGCAGATCAAGGTGGAGATCGAGACGGAAGGGCAGAAGAAGGAGGAACTGTACGACCGCGTGCTCGTGGCCGTCGGACGCGTTCCCAACGCCGAAGATCTCGGTCTCGAAAACACGAAGGTTGCCCAGGACGAAAAGGGTTTCATCAAGGTGGATGCCAATCAGCGCACCGCTGACGAATCCATTTATGCGGTGGGCGACATCGCCGGCGGAATTTTGCTGGCGCACAAGGCGTTCCGCGAGGCGCGCATCGCCGTGGACGCCATCAACGGGGAAGCGGCCCCGGCCGGAAAATTTATTGTTCCCGCGGTGGTTTTCACCGACCCGGAAGTCGCGTGGTGCGGCCTGACCGAGGTCGAGGCGAAGGCGAACGGGATTGAAGTGGAAGTGGCGAAGTTTCCGTGGGGCGCATCCGGACGCGCATTGACCTTCGACCGTCCGGACGGCCTGACCAAGCTCATCATTGATCCGAAGACCGAGCGCGTGCTGGGCGTGGGGATTGTCGGTCACGGCGCGGGTGAATTGATTGCGGAGGGCGTGGTAGCCGTGGAAATGGGCGCGACCGTGCGGGATCTCGCGTTGTGCGTGCATCCGCATCCGACGCTTTCCGAGACCATCATGGAAGCCGCCGAGGTTTTCTTTGGTCAGGCCACCCATACGCTGTCAAAGAAACGCGCGGAATAAGGCGCGCCAGGCGGCAGGGCGGTTCGATGTGGCTTGGAATTGATCCGCGCATCTGGTATAGTGGTGGATGTTACACCAGAACCAGATCGGACCGGTTCGAAGCGCATGAAATTTTTCAAGGCACCCGCCACACTTCGGGGTGAGATTTCAAACCTTCGTGTATTGGTGATCGCGGCAGTGCTTTGTCTGGTTTGGGGAACCTGCCTTTCCAACACCGCGGTCGCGGCCGGTCCGCCGGCGACCATGGCGGTGGGCAACAATCTGGATGGTGTGGTGGATTGGTCCACTTCCTGGCCATTCGTGGATGTCTTCAACCGGACGCGCACGTGGATGACGCGCAACCTCGACGGCTCGGGCGCGTGGGATTCGGGTTTCGGTTCGCTGGTGCCGCTGGACACCAACGGCTGGCCGACGACCGTGCCTTTCGCCGAGAACGGCACCAATCAGCTGGTGCATACCATCATGGTTGAGCTGAATGAACCGGGCACCTACAATTTTATTTATCAGGGAACAGGCAGCCTCGTCTTTGGATGGTATCCCGGCTCAACCGTGAACCTGACCGCGACGGGCGGCGTGCAAAGTTACTCCTTCACCGCCGTCAGCAATACCGAGGCTTGGGTGGAGATTCATGCTTCCGCGACGAACGATCATCTGAGGAATTTTCATATCGTCCTCACTAATTTCCTGGCGAGCTATCAGACGCAGCCGTTTCATCCGCTCTTTCTCCAGCGGTTGCAGCCGTTCCGGTGCCTGCGCTTCATGGACTGGGGCGCGAACAACG
The DNA here is from genome assembly GCA_035570675.1 of Verrucomicrobiia bacterium. Taxonomy (GTDB): domain Bacteria; phylum Verrucomicrobiota; class Verrucomicrobiia; order Limisphaerales; family Pedosphaeraceae; genus DATMLG01. The sequence goes on from DATMLG010000500.1 coordinate 11,987, forward strand.
GTTCGCCGCTGTCATCATGGACGAACCGCACGACGCCCGGTTATTACACGCAGGCCAATCCCAACGGCGTCGCGATGGAATACATGGTGCAACTTTGCAACACGTTACGGAAGGACGCCTGGATTTGCATTCCCTATCAGGCGGACGACAATTACGTGCAGCAGGCGGCGCAATTGTTGCGCGACAACCTGTCGCCCTTCCTGCTCATCTACATCGAATACTCGAACGAGACATGGAACGGCCAGTTTGCGCAGACCGGTTACGTGCAGACGCAGGGCGTGAATCTTAATCTCGATCCGGATCCCTACACCGCGGGACAAAAATACGCGGCGATGCGTTCCGCGCAGATCTGGAATATTTTTTCGCAGGTGTTTGGGAGCAGCGCGAGCAACCGGCTGGTGAAAGTGCTGGCGACGCAATCGGCCTGGACCGGGCCCACGACCATGCGTCTTGCGGGCTTGCAGAATACGAACATCAATCCCACGGGGGTGATGCCGGACGTGCTGGCCATCGCGCCCTATTTCGGCACGTTTTTTACGCCGTCCGACATCCCGCCGAACGCGCCCTACCCAACGGTGGACTATGTGCTGACCAACCTGGCCGTCCAGTCCATCAGCGACCAGCAGGCGCAGATTGCCGCGCAAAAGGCCATCGCCGCGCCGCTTGGCTGGGCGATGGTCTGTTATGAGGCCGGGCAAACATTCACCGGCACCGGTGGCGCGGTGAACGACACGAACCTGACGGCCATCCTCACCACCGCAAACCGGGACCCGCGCATGTTCAACCGTTACACGGAATATCTCAACATGCTGAAAGGGCAGGGCGTCAGGCTGGTAAATAATTTTTCCTATTGCAGTTCGTGGAGCCAATGGGGTTCGTGGGGTTCGCTTGAATACCAGGACGAACCGACCAACGCGGCGCCGAAATACGCGGCGCTGGTGCAATGGGTGGGCGCGAACCCTGTCGCCGCGACGTCGGTCACGCTTGCGGCCGTCTGGACGAACAACAACATCCGGCTGGCGTACGGGCCGGTGACGGGAGGCTTCAGTTATGCCCTGATGTCGAGCACGAACCTGGGAGGCGTTTGGTTGGCGCCGGCCACGCTGGCAGGCTGGCAGACGAACGGCAGCCAAATCAGCGTCACGGATAATGACCCGAGCCGGTTGCAGAAGTTTTATCGGGTGCAAATTACGTCGCCGTGAGCCATGGCTCGCGTGGGAATGTTGTTGAAATCCCGGCGGGGCACAGTAATATGGCCGCCTGCCTGTTGCACGACGGGCAGAATGAAATGGTTCGGGACGTAGCGTAGCTTGGTAGCGCGTCTGAATGGGGTTCAGAAGGTCGTGAGTTCAAATCTCACCGTCCCGACCATTTTTATTTTTTTCCATGGCATTTCGCATTCATGACAGCGTGGTGCGCGGTGAGATTGACAACCGTTTGAAGGGGGTTGTCCGGGGCAAAATCTGGGTTGAGGGCCGTGACTCGCCGGTGGTGCTCGAACTCCAAGGGAATGCGTGGCCTGATCTTGCCGGCTGTCTGCTCACTTTCACCAATCCGCTGAAGCGCATACCACACCAGCACCTTGATTCGCTCCATCCCATGCAGCGCGGAGGCATCGGTGATCTCACGGCATCGCGAAAGGTCCGGGTGTTTGACGTGCCATTGCCGGAGGCGCTCGACATGATTCGCCGAAAGGAGAAACCGCCGGAACACATGGCCAACTGTCTTTATCTGGAGTGGCTCAGCGAGAAGAACGGGAGGGTGGTGATTGAAAGCGCCGATTACGAACTTAAGATTTCCGCGCCGGAATGGAGAATGACTCCCGAAGATGAAGCAGACCGGGCCACACAGGCTGCCGCGAGCATGACCAAATTCATAGGAAAGCTCAAGCGGGCCATCGAGGAGAAGCAAGGCGACCGGGGGCCGGGTTCATGAACCGGTACGAATTTCAGCTTCGCATCACGGCGAGCCAATACCTGGATTACTATCGCGGGACGGTCAAGCATGTGCTGGTGCGTTGCAGCACCGGGCAAAACGTGCAGTTTCCAGCGTCGTTGCTCCAGCAATTTGTGACGCCGGATGGAATCAGCGGGGAGTTCGCGCTGATTTGTGACGAGCAGAATCGGAACTCCCGGCTGGAGCGGTTGAGGTGAATTTGTGGCGCCTAGCAGGGCGTTTACAGCTCAAGTTGGGCGGTGCCATGCCGATAAACGAGGGATGGGCAGATTGTGGAGCATCGCTGTCGTTCTCGTGCTGCTCGCCGGATGCGGCGGGGAGCGTGGCCGCATGTCGCAACCGGAGGATCCACAGGGCCAATATTCCGAACAGATTGCGGTGGCGATGCGCGTTTTAAAGCAGGAGGAAAATTGGGCCGACCGGGTGGAATGGGAAGTGTTAAAAAACGAGGACGGCTGGACGGTCATCGCGTGGCGAATCGAGCATCCGGAACGGAAGGGAGCGGATCGCTATCTGCCGTGGGGTTATTCGGTCATTGAATTGGATCGCCGCATGGTGGCCGTCCATTATACGCGGAAAGGATGACGGGCGGCGCTAGTGGTGCTTCAGCGCCAGTCCCCACGTCACAGCCAGAAGTGCCAGCAATAGAAAACTTGACGCGATGTTCGTTTTCCGGCTGTGCAGAAATTCTTCCGGCAAAAAAACCAGTCCCACACCCAGGAGCAGGCCTGCGATAAAACCGCCGAGGTGCGCGGCCATGTCTGTTCCGGGTGCGAGACCGTAAAGCGTGAACAGCATGATGCCCGCGGCCACGCCGGCGAGCCTCTGCTTCAGGGACGCGCCAGACTTTCCGCCCCAACGCAGCGTTTGGGCCGACAACATTCCCAGCGCGCCCATGACCATTCCGGATGCGCCCAGTCCGTAGAATGGTTTCGCATTGAGGAGCAGGGAGGCGAGGTTGCCCGCCGCTCCCGCCAAAAATGCCGCCAGCAAGCCCGTGCCGGTCCCGAAACGGCCCATGGCCAGGCCAAAAAGCAGGACGCCGATGGAGAGATTTCCCGCGAGATGCGCGAGGTCCGCGTGGAGCATGATGGCGGTAAAGACGCGCCACCATTGGCCGGCGAGGACGGCGGAAGTGTCCATTATCCCGGCACGCTTGAAATCAGGATTGACACTCTCCAGCCAGAAACACCACGCCAGCAATAGCCCCCAGGTGAGGCCAAACCAGTCAAAGCGCGCCCGAGTCAGGGGAATCGCATTATGCCACGGCCAGCCGCGATTTTCCTGATGATATTGGCGCAAGGTTTGGAACGCTTTTTGTCCATCCTGTGCAGAAACCTCCAGTTGCCAGCCCGCGCCGGCGGGGTCGTGCTTTATCGTGGCGGCAATGCCCTGGCTGATGAGGGCGAGGCTCCAATCCATTGCCTGACGCCGCGAACGCACGGGTATTATCACCGGCGCAGGCTCAGGTGAGATGGGTGGTTCGTCCGGCAATCAACGAATTCTACGCCCGGCCGGGTGGTTTGTCAGGTGCCAGTTGACATTCGCAACGATAAGTTGGAACCGATTATGCTAGGAAGCAGGCGGCTGACGCGGCCGGTCTGTTGTCCGGTTTGCGTAATCAGCCGATGAAGAGTATGTTTGGGTGTCAATTGATGTGCAAGTGATTCAGCCCAACTGCAGGGTGCAGTTCACCGCCAAGGACGTGGATTTTGTCCTCGAAATTCTCGGTCCCAAACGCGGCAACGCCGCCTGTCTCGTCCAGCTTCTCGCCGATGAAGATTCCCGCGACCTGATTCTCGATGACGAAATGCTTTTCCGCGCGCTGCTGGAACGCCGCGGCTGCCTCCAAGTTTCCTGCCGGTTTTATTTTTACGTGCTGGTGCGGCATGTTTTCAAGCGCTCGGACCTCGGCGACCGCGCCGTCGCAGATTACGTGGCGGAAGTGCTCGCGGCATTTTCCGAATCCGCGCGTTCAGAATGCGTGCTGCCCGGCCAGTCCAATCCGCTGGATTATTTTTTTGAAATGGTGGCGGCGCTGCAAAAGGCGGACGACCGCACCGGCTTCCTGCTGCGCGCGCACATCGGCAATTATTCCCTGTTTCTTTCCGGCGTTTTTCCGGGGCACATCCGGTTCCGGGCGGAGTCGCGCGGATTTCCAGATTTGAAGTATTATGAGGAGCTGGGCCGCACGCAGTATCGGATTGCGGGCGAGCATCGCCTGGCGCGCCGTTACCAGTTGGAAAACATCCTCACCACGCTGTCGGAACGGTTCGAAACCACGCGCCGCGCGTTGAACGACATGGCGGACCGGCTGCTGTTCGTCGGCGACGGCGATAATGCGGTTTTGCCGCTGCTTAATCCGGGCATGGGCGGTTCCATTGCACCACCCGAAAGCGCATGAAAGGACTTCAGGCACTCAAGTGGCTTAAATTGCAGTCTGCGCTGCGGATTCCGGAATTCGTGTTCAAACGTCGAGTCCCGCAGCCCGCAGTGCCACAAGGCTCTTTGCCGGTGTCTCATGCAGAATTGCCTGCCAGCCCCGCGCCGCCCCGGCGTCGACGTTTTCGGCGCGGTCGTCCAGATAAATAATCTCGCTGCCGCGCCGGCCGGTTTCGCGCTCGACCACTTCATAGAGCTTCGCGGTGGGTTTCATCGCACCGTGTTCGTAGGAGAGAACGTAGCCATCGAAGTTGCCGAAGAAGGGATATTTTTGGCGGATGTGACCGATGGCGAGGTCGTTCGTGTTGGAGAAAATGAAGGTGGGTATGCCGCGCTTTCGCAAGGTGGCCTGCAATTCGACCATTTGTGGAATGGGTTCAAAGATGTCGGCGAAGATTTCGCCGAATTCCTCGATGGTTCCATGGAAAGACGTCGTCGTGGTGACTTCGCGGTAAAATTCCTCGCGGGTCATGAGGCCCGTTTCGTAACGATAGAGCAGGGGAGAATGATTGATAAGTTTCTCGACGTCGTTGGCGCTAGCCTTGGAGCGGGCGGCGAAAAGGCGCGAGGATTTGCCGTAATCGAAATCCAGCAGCACCTTGCCGAGATCGAAGACGACTGTTTGCAGTTTGGTCATTGGTGAAGCCTCATTGATTTTGAGTGGAGCGATAGGGTTCCGAAGCCCGTTGACCCAGGGCGGTCTTGGCGTCTTCGATGCCTTCATCAACCCCTTTTACGGCAGTGTCGAAAAACGCCGGTCCGGCCTCGAGCACGAAGGTTTCAATGCTGAACTTGGGAGCCAGTCCCTGCGCCTGAAGACGCTTTTCCGTGTCGTAGGCGGAAAGCATCTGTTCAATGAACGCCCGGTCGGTGTCGCCGACTTCCATCGTGGCGACGCCCTCGTCACGGATGACCGGCGCCCAGGCAATGTGTTTTGCCCGGAGACGCACCGCCTCGCGGGCGGCAATGCGTCCAACCACGCGTAATGAATCGAGGGACAAATCCTTTTCATCGCCCAGCCCGATGACCATGAACCGCCTTGCCGGAATGGAACCTTTGGGCGGGGTGAAGAGGAATGTCTCGCCGAGTTCGCCGACAAACTCGCCGCGATTTCGCAACGAGGAAAGCAGGCCGCCGAGAAGAGCGTCCGTTTCTTTTGCCGCGCCCTGGTAGGTATCGCCGGAATCCTTGTGCTTGAGGAGGCAAATGATCTGGAGATCGGCCGCCCCCGTGTAAGGCCCGACCATCTTGACGGAGAATTGGATGCCCAGCGGCCTGCTCGCAAGGATGCTTTCCTTCGGCGCGGCTGCCGAATCCGCCGTGCTTCCGTTGGCGGCAGCCAGCAGTAAGGCCAGACTTAACATGGAGAATTTGGTTTTCATGCAAGATACAACTTAGAAATGACGCATGAGAAAACTTAGCGGGTTTCAGACGTGCGGGCACGAAAATTTTTACGTTCGACTACAAGGTGCTTCCGACAGTGCAAATTTGAGTTTTCGATTCCTTTTTGGTCTGGCAAGGTTTTGCGATGAGCAAGCGGAAGCGCGGGCGCCCCAGCGAAACCGGAGTGTCTCCGCAGAATCCGGTGGTGCGTTCACCGTCAAATCCCTGGATGCGCCAAATTATTCCCGGCTGCCTGCTTGTTCTCTTTGTCTTCCTGGTCTATCTGCCGGCCATGCATGGAGCCTTCGTCTGGGACGATGACTCGTGGACGACGAATCTATTGCCATTTTTTCACGACTTCTCCGGCCTGGGGGTGATTTGGATCCATCCGACCGCCATGCAGCAGTATTATCCGCTGACGGGCACGAGTTTCTGGCTGGATTATCAATTTTGGCATCTCTGGACAACTCCCTATCACGTGGAGAACGTGTTGTTGCATGCCGCATCAGCGGTCCTCTTTTGGCGGTTGCTGGTTCAACTCCGATTGCCGGGCGCCTGGCTGGCGGGCGCCATCTTCGCGATTCACCCGATAATGGTTGAATCGGTCGCCTGGATCACCGAACGCAAGAATGTGCTTTCGCTGGCCCCTTATCTTGGCGCGTTGCTGGCCTATGGAAAGTATGCGCATTGGGAGACAATTACGGAGGAAGCGACGCCGACCTCCGGGAAGCCGCGCGGCAAAAGCCGTCGGGAATTTTATTACGGCATTGCTTTCGTTCTGTTTCTTTGCGCATTGCTGGCCAAGACGACGGCTTTTTCGCTGCCGGCAGTCATTCTGTTGATTGGATGGTGGAAGCGGGGGCAAATCCGGTGGCGAGCGGACATGATGCCGACGCTGCCTTTTTTCGCCGCGGGCATTTGTCTTTCTACGATTACCGGCTGGCTGGAGAAGCACCATCTAGGCGCGCAAGGAGCGGATTTTGCCCTGACTTTTCCGCAGCGCTGCCTGGCGACCGGGCATTCGTTCTGGTCTTACCTCGGCAATCTGTTCTGGCCGACAAGACTCTGCTTCGTTTACCCGCACTGGCAACCCAACCCCGGCTTATGGTGGCAATGGCTCTTTCCGGCAACAGCCCTGGCGGCCCTTTTGGCTCTCTGGCTGGCGCGGGGACGAATTGGGCGCGGGCCGGCGACGGCAATGTTTTTTTTCGTGGGCACGCTATTTCCGGTGCTGGGCTTCATGAACGCGTATGGCATGGCTTATTCACTGATATGGGACCATTGGGTTTATGTGTCCGCTCCTGGAATCATTGCATTGGTAGGGGCGCTGGTGGCGCGGGCGGCTGAATCTCTGCGCGCACCGGCGGTGGCATATGGGTTTGCGGCAATTGTGCTTCCGATCCTCGCCCTTTTGACCTGGCGACAGGCGGGAATGTACACCGATGAGGAAACTCTCTGGCGAAGAACGCTGGCCGAGAATCCGGGTTCCTGGCTGGCCCACAATGATCTGGGTCTTTTGCTGATGCGCCAGGGGCACGTGGATGAGGCGATGGAACACTACCAGGACGCCATCCAGTTCGATACGAATGCCTTCCAGGCGTTCAATAATCTGGGCATGGCCTTCGCCGCCAGGGGGCAGGTTGATGATGCGATCGTGAACTATCGCAACGCCGTCAAATTGAACCCGAAATTCTCCGAGGCGTATTACAACCTGGGCGTGGCGCTCATGGCCAGGGGGCAGTCGGATGAAGCGATCGAGGCCTATCGCCAGGCCATCCAGAACAAGCCGGCTTTTGTGCAGGCCCTGAATAATCTGGGTTCGGCCCTGGCAGCCAGGGGCGAGTTCGGTGAAGCGATTGACAACTATCGCAAGGCGCTCGCAATTGATCCGAATTCCCCCATCGTAATGAACCATCTGGCGTGGGCGCTGGCGGTGAGTCCTGACGACCGGCTTCGGAATGGCGCGGAGGCAGTCCGGTGGGCCGAGCGCGCCTGTGAAATGACCCAGTATGGTCAGCCTGTGTTCCTAACCACGCTGGCCGCCGCGTACGCCGAAGCCGGTCGCTTCAATGAGGCCATCGCCTGCGCTCAAAAAGCCCGAACCGTGGCTTTGGAACAAGGACAGGGTGATGTGGCGGCGCCGGATGAAAAAATGCTGGAATTGTTCAAGGCTGGCCGGGCTTATCACGAGACGGCCAGAACTGGGCAGTAAGGCCTCTGACAGTTTGCCTGCGGCTTGTTCCATAGGAACATTTGATAGTAGCCCGGCGATTTATCGCCGGGAACTCACCAACATCCATGAAGTCCCGCATGGACGGCTGAGACGAAGGCGGGAAAGTTTCAGCCGTTCCTTCGGAACTTGGTCGATTGTGGCTGGCTTCCCGGCGATAAATCGCCGGGCTTGTCGGACATCCCTCCGGGATGGTGCGGATACGAACGGATTGGCCTCACGCACTTTTCAATTCGCACGTTAGCGGGTTGCATGCGACAGTGCTTTGATATATTGCCGTCTAGATGAGTTTGAAAACGATTTGTTCACGAATACTGGCCCAAGCGGTTGCCGTTCTGATTGCCGGTTTTGTATCGCAGTCTCGGGCGGCCAGTCCCTCCATAATGATTACGAATGTGCCGGCTTTCGGCGCACAAGGCAGTCTCAGCGGCTTCGTGTTGAATGCCAATCCGGCATCCAATTGCGTGGCGGTGTTTATTTTCGTCGGCGGGGAGTGGTACAGCAAACCAAGCTGTGCCAACCAGTTGACCACGATTCAGCCGGATGGCACGTGGACGGCGAACATCACGCCGGTCAGTTCGGATACGAACGCGACAGAAATCGCGGCATTTCTGGTGCCCGCAAGCTACAACCAGCCCTGTGTGGACGGCGCGACGGGGTTGCCGATTCCGTCGGGGGTCATCGCGGTTGCGTACGCAAATCGCGTCAATCCGGCCGCGCGTCAAATCAATTTTTCCGATTACGGTTGGTGGATCAAGGGAGGCGCCGGTCTGCAGGGGCCCGGGCCAAACTATTTTTCCGACAGCACCAGCAATGCCTGGGTGGACGCGCAGGGAGATTTACACCTGGCCATCACCCATGCCAGCAACGCCTGGCAATGCGCGGAGATCATCAGCGACCGGAGTTTTGGTTACGGGCAATATCGTTTCACCGTGAGCGCGCCGGTCAATGCCATCGATCCGAACGCCGTGCTCGGGATGTTCACCTGGAGTTACGATTCCGCCTATAATTACCGCGAGATTGACATCGAATTATCGCGCTGGGATTACGACTTTGGCAGCAACGATGTGGGGGACTATGCCATTAATCCCTACGGCACCGGGCAAACCTTGAGATTTTCCCTGCCTGCGGGTGTGACCAACTCCAGCCACAGTTTCATCTGGCAATCCAACAACATCGCCTTCCAAAGTTTGAACGGCAGTTTTGCCGCGACGCCCGCGGCCACCAACATCCTCCAGAGCTGGAACTATACGCTGACAACGCCTCCGGCGGGGGGCGAACAGGTTCATCTGAATCTGTGGCTGGACAACGGCAATCCGCCCGTGAGCAATCAGCCGGTTGAGGTGGTTATTTCGGATTTTGAATTTGTGCCGCTGGGGCCGCCACCGCCCGCGCAACTGGGCCCGGTCTCCCGCCAGGCCAACGGCAGCGTGCAGCTCACCGTGCAAACGCAACCTGACTGGCGCTATACAATATTCGCCTCCTCCAACTTGCTCGATTGGCTGGACATCGGGACCGTTCTGGCCACGAACAGTTCATTCCAATTTACCGACACGAATCCGGTTTCCCAAAATGGCCGCTTTTATCGGGTCTGGACACAGCCGTGAAAAGGGTGGAGGCGGGTTTGTTTGGCGCATCGCGGGCCGTAAAGCAACGGTGCGAATTGGCCAATATGATAATATCATTGACTGACCCCCTTCCGGGATTTGGGCGGAGGAATGTGACGAAGTTTTTTGGGAAGTAACAAATTAAAGAAACCAACTGGTAAAGCAATTAGCTATTTTCTTGGGTAACCCCTCTCTCCCTCTCTCTCCCCGCTCAAGAATTCGCGGGGGCGAGAGTGACCGGAGGTTCCGGGTGAGCCTACAAGGGTCGGTGTTTTGAGGCCCACCCTTCGGGGCCAACTGCTGATACACATCAGTGAAGTTGAATTTCGATTAGAGCTGCCAAAACGACGAGGGCAAGAATGGCACTCGAAACCAACCCGATCCCAGCAATTGCCTCCGCTGTGTTGAACTGCTTTAACGCAAACGATAATACGTAGATGATCGCCACCCCGGCAGGGAGCAGCCAGGCCAGCTTGAGTATCGACATCAACAAAAAAACATCGCCCGGATGCAACCCTGAACCCCCAATGCGAGTATCTTCCAGAACTGGTATCACGCGCACTGAACACGCCCAGACGACTATGAACATCGCGAGGAACAAAAGATGGCAATGCCTCCATTGGTTAACGATGGTGCTGTAGTTTGTATTTTTGAAACTCATAGTTATGTGGGGTATGGGTTGCAGCGAACATCGCCTGCAAAATTGCCATCTGCCGGGGCAACATGAAGCACCTTATCATCTGGTCAATGAAACACCAAATCATGATGAAAGTTGTAGATTTCAGCTCCCTGAGAGGAGAATGATTTGACAATGAGAGGAATTGGCGTAACGTCTCTCGCGTCGGTCAGGGAGGAACGGATTTTGGAGCGCGGATCGCGAACTGTAAGCGGTGAGCAGTGAGCCGTAAGCAGCAAGAAAGAGGCGCGAGATCTTTGACAATCTAATCGGACGTTACATCGTTGAAACGTTAAATCGTTACAACGGGTGGAAGGGCTGCGCGCTTAAGCGGTCGGACGTGGGATTAGGCGGGAGCTTAAGCGGGATTAAGTGGGAATAAGCGGGACGAAAATCGGCCGCTTCCCGCTTAATCCCGGATATTCCCGCGTATTCCCGCATAATGAGGTTTGGAAAAAAACCTAACAGAAGCAAACGAAGGAAACGAAGGGCCGAGGACGAGGGGCGCTTCTGGAAACGTGCTGGTCAAACCAAGTCGCACCAAGTCATACCAAATCAAACCAAAATTTGGCGTGAGTTGTCCGGAAAAGGCTGATTCTGAAAACTTGAGAGTTGATGGCGGATCGGAGTGGGGGACAGATCAGGGACGCTGTGGAAAGCGTCCCTACCGTGCGCTCAGGTACTTCGACGCAAGTGGTTGATTTCCCGCGTCTGAGTGCGGGATTCAGCGGGGTGGGCCGCTTGGGGCCGCTTAAATTAGTGGCGCGTTGAGTGGGCGAGTGTTCAACCCTTTCAGGGTTGTGACGTTTGGGGCACATTACCCAAGGTAGGCCCTCTCGGAATCGGGCCAACCGTTGGGCTGAGTGATTCAATCCCGTTGGGATTGGCGGTCATCGCAGCGCGATGACCCTACCATCGGAAGAGGCGATTCAACGCAAGTGGTTGATTTCCCGCATTTGAGAGGGAAAGAATTATGGTAAACCCCTCTCTCCAGCTCTCTCCCCGCTCGTTCCTCGCGGGGCGAGAGTCAGGGAGCGTGCGGCCCCTCAGTGCGCCAATGATTTGGCGAATTTTTCGAGGCGGTCGAGGCCTTTCTCGATGTTCTTCATGCCGGTGGCGTAGCTGATGCGCAGGTATTCGTCGGCGCCGAAGGCGATGCCGGGAACGGCGGCGACTTTTTCCTCCGCCAGCAGGCGGGCGCAGAAGTCGGTGGATTTAAGGCCGAGGCGCGAGATGTTCGGGAACAGGTAGAACGCGCCGCGGGAATTGACGCAGGTGATGCCGGGGATGGCGTTGAGGCGTTTGTGGGCGTAGGCGCGGCGTTTGGCGTATTCGGCGAGCCAGACCTTGATATGGTCCTGTGGGCCATTGAGGGCGGCGACGGCGCCTTTCTGGGCAAAGGAGGTGGCGTTGCTGGTGCTGTGGCTCTGGATGGCGTCGATGGCCTTGGCGATGGGTTCGGGCGCGGCAAGATAGCCGAGCCGCCAGCCGGTCATGGAATAAGCCTTCGCGAAACCATGCGTAATGATGGTGTGTTCGTAATGCGCCGGGGAAAGGCCGGCGACGCTGACGTGTTCCGCGCCGTCATAGACGAGTTTCTCGTAAATTTCGTCGCTCATGATGAGGACGTTCTTTTGGACGCAGATGTCGCCGAGGGCCTTGATTTCGTCGCGGGTATAAAGCGAGCCGGTGGGGTTGCTGGGGGAATTCAGGATGAACAACCGGGTGCGCGGAGTGATGGCCTGGCGGAGTTGCGCGGGCGTGACCTTGAACTCGGTCGCGTCGGTGGTGGGAATGATGACGGGCGTGGCGCCGGCGAGCTTGACCATCTCGGGATAGCTGAGCCAATAGGGGGCGGGGATGACGACTTCGTCGCCGGCCTCGCAGGTGGCCATGATGACGTTGTAACAGGAATGTTTGCCGCCGCAGGAGACGATGATCTGGGAGGATTTGTAGCTGAGGCCGTTCTCGCGCTTGAACTTGTCGGCGATCGCCTGGCGCAGCTCGGGGATGCCGGCGGCGGGGGTGTATTTGGTGAAGCCGTCGGCGAGCGCCTTGGCGCAGGCGTCCTTGATGTGCTGCGGGGTGTCGAAGTCCGGCTCGCCCGCGCCGAAGGCCACGACGTCGATGCCCTCGGCCTGCATTTGCTTGGCCTTGGAATCAACGGCCAGCGTGAGGGAAGGCGAGAGCGAGGCGGCCCGTTGCGAAATTTTGTAATTCATAAAGCGGGAAAACCAATCACGAGCAGGGCAGATGAGTCAAGCGGAATTGAGCGGCCACCGGCACAACCGTCACTGGCGCAGGCGGAAGAAGCGGGTGCCGTTGGTGGCGGAGTTCGTGAACGGGCTGGTGGCGCCGGGGATGTCAGTGAAGTTGGAGCCGACGAGGTTGGTGGAAAACTGGAGGGTCCAGTTGGTGACGGGCCAGGTGACGATGGCGTTGGGACCGGCGAGGGCGATGCTGAGGACAGGGGCGTTGAAGGTGAGGTCGTCAAAGTAACCGGTAAGATTGCCGTTCTCGGCCTGGAGGACGATGCAGTTGAGGCCGTTGGTGAGGGAGGCGGTGTTGGTAAGCGCGGGGTTGAGGAAGTTGTCGATGTAAAACGAAACGGGGGTGGCGCCGTTGGACGACGGGCTGCCGACGTTGATGAGGGCATGATGCCAGCCAACGGTGCGCATGACGGGAAGATTGAACCAGCCGTTGGGCTGGTCGTAGGCATTGCTGGAAGACGTATGAAAAATTTGGGCCTGATAGTTGGTGGATTTGTAACCGGCAATTTGCGAGGTGGCGGCGCCGAGGGAAAGCTGCGTCGTGCCGAGACCGGGATCGGCCTGGCCGAGGTTGTTGGTGAAATAATCGGCATTGCCGGGCACCGAGGTATAGAAAGCGAGCGAGGCAAAATCCTGGTATTGGGGTGCGGCGTTGGCATTGGTTTTGGCGCCGACGGGGTCGAAGAACCACCAATCCAGCGAGACGTTGCCGGAAAATGCTTTCGAACGGTTGAGGCGATGGGCGAGGTTGAAGAAGTCCCAATCGATTTTGTAAACACCTCCGCGCACCATGTTGGTGCCCGCATGCGGCGAGACCGCGTTGGTAATAATGCCGCCCACGATATTGGTTTCAGCGGCAACAACGGCCAGGCCTGGATTGTAAGGACTCCACCAGGGATTGCCGGGGCCGCCATTGGGGGCGGTGTTGGCGTCGAAGGGAGAATTGGCGTCAAGCACGCCGCGGTTGTAGGATTCGAAGCCGTCGAACAGCAAAGCCGAGGCAGCCGGCAATGGCCCGGACACGAGCGCCAAAAACGCGCAGCACAAGACGGCGACTTTCATTGGTTTGATCCGAGATCGCTACCGCAAACGACTGGAAGTATGGAAAATATCCATATCCGATGGGCGCGGCGGTGTCAATTTGAACCTCGACCAGGCGGCATCCGTAGATGTCCCGAAGGAAAATTATCAGGCGGGCTGGCCGGGCGCCTTCGGCTTCTCCTTGATGGGGAAAAGCGGCACCGGATCGTTCACCTTGTGGCCGGGCGCGAGCACGCCCCAGCGGGTCTCATTGAAGCGGGCCGGGGATTCCTTGAGGCCAAGCTGGGCGTAAATCCTGACGGCGGTTCCGGGGAGAAACGGCCAGAGCAGCACGGCGAGGATGCGGCAGATTTCGACGAGGTTGAACAATACTTCGTCAAGGCGTTTGGCCTGCGTGGGGTCCTTGGCGATTTTGAACGGCGCGGTGTCGTCGATGTATTTGTTCGCGAGGTTGACGAGCGACCAGATGCTGACGAGGGCGGCCTGAAGCTGGTTGTCCTCGAGCAACGCGCGGGTCTCGGCGACGATGCGGGCGGCTTCGGGCGCAAGTTCATCGGAACGCGCGGGAACGACGCCGGCGCGATAGCGGTTCAGCATGCTGAGCGACCGATTGAGCAGATTGCCAAGTTTCTTGGCGAGCTCGCTTTCGTAGCGCGACTCGAAGCCGGCGTCGGTCCAATTGCCGTCGGGGCCGATGGCGAGTTCGCGCACGACATAAAAGCGGAAGGCGTCGAGTCCCCATTCCTTGATGATGGCGATGGGGTCAACGACGTGGCCGGTGCTTTTGCTGAGTTTCTCGCCTTCCTTCTGCCACCAACCGTGGACGAGGATTTGCTTGGGCTGCGGCAGGCCCATCGCCTTGAGCATGATGGGCCAATAAACGCCGTGGAATTTGACGATGTCCTTGCCGATGACGTGGATGTCCGCCGGCCACAAAGAGAGTTGAGGGGTGAGAGTTGAGGGTTGGGCGTCAAATGCGGTGCGCACCAAAGGGTCTCCATGAGCGGCGGGAATGCTGATATAATTGACGAGCGCATCGAACCAGACGTAGGTGACGAAGGCCGGGTCGAAGGGCAGGGGAATGCCCCAGGCGAGGCGGTTGGCCGGGCGGGTGATGCACAAATCATCGAGCACATTATTTCTCAGGAAGCCGAGGATTTCGTTGCGGCGGGTGTCGGGCTGAATGAAGCCCGGATTATCATCGATGTAATCAATGAGCCACGCCTGCTGGTCCTCCATCTTGAAATAGTAATTGTCCTCAACGAGTTTGGCGACCTCGCCGTAGTGGGTGGGAAAGTTGCCGTCGGGCAGGCGGTCCTTTTCGGTGAGAAACGTTTCTTCCTTCGCGGAGTAATAGCCCTCGTAACTGGCCTTGTAAAAAAAGCCGTTCGCATGCAGGCGCGAGAGAATGGCCTGGACGACCTCCTTGTGACGGGGTTCAGACGTGCGGACAAAGTCGTCAATGCTCAATTCGAGCGCAGCGGCGAAGGATTTCCAGACGCCGGCAAATTCATCGCAATACGCCTGAGTTTCCACGCCGCGGGCCTGGGCGGCCTGCTGGACCTTCTGGCCGTGCTCATCAAGGCCGGTGAGAAAAAAGACTTCCCCGACCAGGCTGCGGCGCGCGCGGGCGATGACATCCGCGATGATTTTTTCGTAGGCATGGCCGAGGTGCGGCTCGCCGTTGACGTAATCAATCGCGGTGGTGACGTAAAAACGCTTGCTCATTCAGCCGGTAGTTTGAAGGAGGGCAGGGCGGTTGGCAATCTTGGGGTTTTACGGGTGGGCGAACCGCGGAGACGCAGAGGCGCGGAGTTGAAGCTACTTGGAAGCGACGGAAGTTTTCAGAAAATCCTCGTAGGCGAGGCGGATGCCGGTTTCGAGGCTGATCTTGGGTTTCCAACCAAGGGCGAACAGGCGCGAGCTGTCCATGAGCTTGCGGGGCGTGCCGTCGGGCTTGGAGGTGTCCCAGACAATGTCGCCGGCATAGCCGACAATTTGCTTGATGAGGTGGGAGAGTTCGCGGATGGAGATTTCGCCGCCAGATCCGACATTTATGAATTGATCGCCGTCGTAATTTTCAAGAAGGAACAGGCAGGCCTCGGCGAGGTCGTCGGCGTAGAGGAATTCGCGGAGCGGGGAGCCGGAGCCCCAGCAGGTGACGGAGGGCGCGCGGGAGATTTTGGCGTCATGGAATTTGTGGATGAGCGCTGGGACGACGTGGGAGGATTGGAGGTCGTAGTTGTCGTTGGGACCGTACATGTTGGTGGGCATGGCGGCGATGTAGTTGCAGCCGTATTGCCGGCGAACGGCCTCGCAGAGCTTGATGCCGGCGATCTTGGCGACGGCGTACCATTCGTTGGTGGGTTCGAGCGGGCCGGTGAGGAGGTAGTCCTCCTTGAGAGGCTGCGGGGCGAGCTTGGGATAGATGCAGGAGCTGCCGAGGAAGAGCAGTTTTTTGACGCCAGATTCGTAGGCGCCGTGAATGAGATTGTTCTGAATGACGAGGTTTTCGTAGAGGAAGGCGACGGGCTGGGTGCTGTTCGCCATGATGCCGCCCACCCGGGCGGCGGCGATGAAGACGAATTCGGGCTTTTCGCGGCGGAAGAATTCACGGACGGCGATGGTGTCCAGAAGGTCGAGTTCGGCGCGGGAGCGGCCGAGGAGGCGGGTGAAACCGGCGCGTTCGAGAAAGCGCCAGATGGCGCTGCCCACCAGGCCGCGATGGCCGGCAACAAAGACGCGGGAATCTCGTGAAATCATCATGTGAAAAAATTAATAACCGCGATTGGCCGCGCCGACAAGGGTGTAAACAGAGCATAAACAGCCGGAAAACAAGGAGTTTGCGGGTTTGTCTTGAAACGGGACAGTGTCCAAATGAGACAGGCAGTCAGTGTTTTCCTGACAGGGAAAGCGTTCAGCCTGCGTGAAAACACCCTCGTTTTTAGAAGGATAAATGCGGTCGTGCAGACGAAAGGAGACAGCAAGAACGTGTCCGGTACAATGGCATGTCGGTTGCTCATGCATTCCAGCGGTCAGCGCCTGGCAATTCAGAACAAAAAGACGCAATCATAATAACCCGTCAGGCGCGTTGTTCGGGCCGTGAAAAAATGAAAGGTATCCGGCAAGTTATGAAAGTAAATAAATCGAAGAAACACGGGTTCACGCTGGTCGAAATCATGATCGTGGTCGCCATTATCGGTTTGCTCGCCGCCATCGCGATTCCCAACTTTGTGCGCGCCCGCACGACCTCGCAAATGAACGCCTGCATCAACAACCTCCGCCAGATTGACGGAGCCAAGCAACAGTGGGCCCTGGAGCATCAAGCCGTTGGCACTGCCACCATGGGTCCGACGGACATCCAGCCCTACATGGGACGCGGAAGCGGCGGCACGCTGCCGAACTGCCCGGCGGATTCGTCGTTGTCGTTTGCCACCAGCTACGCAGGGGGTTTGGGCGACTGTCAGACAGCCCCTGTCTGCTCAATTGTGCCCGCCACGCACGTGCTGCATTAAGCAGCGGCTTTTCGGTTGAAAAGGCCTTGGAATTTGTTCCAAGGCCTTTTTCTTTGGGACGACCGCCATTCCGGGGACGGCGACGTCAAAAGAATCTTGTTTAACGCCGTCGGCGAATTGGGTAATTTGCCGCTCAACGATTAACTGGGCTGATGACACCCATCGTGGAAATCAAAGATTTGCGCGTGGAGTACCGCGGCCGTGGGCTGGGCCAGGCGCCGCGGCTGGCCGTGGACGGGCTGACGCTGAACGTCAACACCGGGGAAGTTTTCGGCTTTCTGGGGCCCAATGGCGCCGGAAAAACCACCACCATGAACGTCCTGCTCGGGTTTGTGAACCCGACAGGCGGCCAGGCGAGCCTGTTTGGCGTCAATGTAAGGGAGCCTATCGCCCGCCAGCGCATCGGTTACCTGCCGGAATTGACCTATTACTACAAGTTTTTGACGGCGGAGGAGTTGTTGCGGTTTTACGCGCGGATTTTTAAGATTCCAAAGGCGGAGACGGAACAGCGCATCGACGCACTGCTCAAACTTGTGGAACTGGAGGCGGTTCGTAAACGCACCATCAAAACCTATTCCAAAGGCATGCAGCAGCGGATCGGCCTGGCGCAGGCCTTGATCAACAACCCGGACCTGCTGATTCTGGACGAACCCACCAGCGGGCTGGATCCGGTCGGGCGCATGAAGGTGCGGGAAATCATCGAGCGGCTGAAAAGCGAGGGCAAGACGGTGTTTTTTTCGTCGCATGAACTGGGTGAAGTCGAGACCGTTTGCGACCGGGTGGCGATACTAAACCAGGGAAAGCTCATGGTTGAAGGCCGGGTGGGCGACCTGTTGCAGAAATATCACTCCAACCTCGAGCAGATTTTTTTGCGCATCATCGGCTACCTGCCGGCCCCGCAAACATGAACGCGATTTGTGCCGTCGCCGGCGTGGTCATCCGGGAGCTGTACCGTCGAAAAGATTTCTACGTCCTGTTTTTTCTCATGGTGATCATCGCGCTGACGATGGGGTGCGGCAATCTGATCAATGACGCGAAGAGGGAGGGTTATTTGAAGGAGATATGCCTCCTGCTGATTTGGATATCGTCGCTGGTGATCGCCATCAGCACGGCGGCGCGGCAGCTTCCGGCGGAGCGGGAGAGCCGCACGTTGTTTCC
This sequence comes from Verrucomicrobiia bacterium, assembly GCA_035570675.1. Lineage (GTDB taxonomy): Bacteria > Verrucomicrobiota > Verrucomicrobiia > Limisphaerales > Pedosphaeraceae > DATMLG01. The sequence continues at coordinate 30,265 of DATMLG010000500.1, forward strand.
GCTGCTGGCCAAGCCGGTGACGCGGGCACAGGTCATCACGGGAAAATTCCTGGGCTGCTGGCTGGCCTGCGGCGCGGCCCTGGTGATCTTTTATTTTATCCTGGGGGTGGTGAGCGCCTCGCGCGAGCATGAGTGGCGCGTTCTGGAATATGCGCAGGCGTTGTGGCTGCAGTGGATTTTTCTGGCGGTGGTGATTGCGCTCGGGTTGTGGGGCTCCATCACGTTCGCCACGCCCGCCGCCAATGCCACCATCTGCCTGGTTCTCATTGCGGCCGTGCTGGTGTTGCAGCGGCATCTGAACGATATCGCGCTGGCACGCGCGGAACCGGCACGTTCGTTCCTCTATGCCATCTACTACACGCTGCCGCGTCCGGAATGGTTTGATCTGCGTGAACCGCTTATTTTCCACCGGGGATGGCCGGGGGGCGGGGAGTTCGCCGCCGTCTCGCTCTACGGCGCGGCGTACACGGGCTTCTTTCTGCTGGCGGCCTGGATCGGATTCCGCCGGAAGTCCCTGGCCACCTGACCGGGGCCGCAACCGACGCCTGATATTATACCCGCCGTCAGTAGCCGAGTTCGGCCTTCCTAGCTTCGGCGGTCGGCAGGGGATCCTTCTTCTTGACGATGGCTGGCGCGCCCGAGTCTTTCAAGCGGCGCGATTCATCACCGTTGAAAGCGATGTTCGCTTGAAATTCGGCCGGCACGTCACCTTCGGCGTAAATGGCCTCGACGGGACATTCCGCGACGCAGGCCTGGCAGTCAATGCAGTCGTCCGGTTGAATGACGACCTGGCCGTCCATCTCATAAAAACAGGCGACCGGGCAGACTTCCACGCAATCGGTGAATTTGCATTTGTTACATTTGTCGGTTACGACATGCGCCATATGGGGTCTTTCTGTTGGTAAAGTTAAATCAGGCGGCAACTTTCCAATGGCCGGCGAAAATTTGCAACCTGATTTTTACGGGATAATAATTCCCCCTCGCCACGACATAAGGGAGACTGTGCGGAAATACGCGGGCTTGAAGACCGGCGCGCCATTCCGGGCCGGACGACCGGCGGCGATTACGCGCGTTTGGGCGTTGTTTTCCTTTGGAGGTTGTTTAATACTAATGGGGTATGCCAATCCGGAGTTCCATTATAAAGCGCAATACCAAAGAAACCAGGATCACCGTCAAACTGAAAATTGACGGTGCGGGCAAGTCCACAATCCGGACGGGGATCCCGTTTTTTGACCATATGCTGACGCTGTTCACGAAGCACGCGGTGGTGGACCTGCAATTGAAATGCGCGGGCGACCTGGAGGTGGATGCGCATCACACGGTGGAGGACTGTGGGATTGCGCTGGGGCAGGCCTTTTTCAAGGCGCTGGGAGACAAGCGCAGCATCCGCCGGTATGGCGCGGGCTTTGATCCCGCCAATCCATTCACCGGCGAGGCTTACGTGCCGATGGACGAATGCCTGGCCCGGTGCATTGTGGACTTCAGCGGCAGACCGTATCTGGTCTGGCGGGGCCTGGGCCACCTGTCGCAAAAGAAGATTACACGGGCGGAAAAAAACCAGGATTCCTCGAGCGCGTTCCGATTTGGCCTGGCGCGCGAGTTTTTCCAGGGTTTTGCGAATGAAGCACGGTGCAACTTGCACGTCGAACTGCTTTATGGCGATGAGCCGCATCATGTGGTGGAGTCAATATTTAAGGCCTTTGCCAAGGCGGTAGATATTGCCTGTCAACGGGATCCGAGAATTCATGGCCTGGTGCCAAGCACGAAGGGAAAATTGTAAGCGGGGTTGAATAAAGCACTTCAGCCGCCCGTCCAAAGCATGAAGACTGATGCCAGCCAATCTTCCGCCAGTGATGAGCAATTGGTGGAGGCCGCCCGTCAGGGGGACATGGGCGCGTTTGAGGAACTGGTGGCGCGGCATCGGGATAAAATTTACGCCCGGGCGTTCAGCATGATGCGGAACGAGGATGAGGCGGTTGATCTTTCCCAGGAAGCGTGGGTCAAGAGCTGGCAGAGGTTGAACCAGTTCCACGGCGAATCGAGCTTTGGAACGTGGGTGACGAGGATTGTCATCAACCTTTGCCTGGACCAGTTGCGGAAACGCAAGCGGCAGCGGACCGAATCCATCGAGGAGATGGACGAGGAAACGGGCGGGGTGGAGCGGCAGATGCCGGCAGTCACGGTGAACCCGACCGAACGGCTGGAACGCGGCGAGTTGCGGAAGAAGATAGACGCGGCGCTCGAGAAGCTGTCGCATGAACACCGCACCGTCCTGGTCTTGCATGAATTTGAAGATTTGGAATATAAGGAAATCGCGCGAACGATGGATTGTTCCATCGGGACGGTGATGTCCCGTTTGTTTTATGCCCGCCGGAAGATGGCGGCCTTGCTGGCGGATCTTAAAACCGAAGAATTGCGATGAACGAAGAAGCTCAATTTAAATTGCAGGCCTACCTTGATGGCGAGCTGCCGGCCGGAGAATCGGCCGGGGTGCAGGAATGGCTGGCGCGCGACCCCGAGGCCCGGGCGTTGCTGGCGGAATTGCAGAACACGAACGCGGCCCTGGCCGGTCATGAGGCGGAGGTAAAGCTGCCGGAAACGCGGGATTTTTTCTGGTCGAAAATCGAGCGCGAGATCGGGCGGCAAAGCGTGGCGGCGACGGCACCGTCGCGGAAATCATTCTGGGCTCGTTGGGGATGGCGTGGGCTGGTTCCGGCGGGCGGTTTTGCCGCAGTCTGTCTCTTGGCGCTGCATTTGGCGAATCCCGGCGCGGCGTCGGCGGAGTTTGTGCCGGAACTGGAACTTGCATCCGATGACATGGGAGCCTACACGTACCGCAATCAGGAAGATGGCCTGACCATGATCTGGCTGTATGACCGGAGCAGCGCGGCGCAGTCGGCTCAATCGTCAACGCCAGCCATCCTGGCATCGAAATGAAAAGCATCCGCGTCAAATGCCTGTTTTGGGCAATAGTCCTGCTGATAAGCATGATTGCGGGCGGTGTAGCACGCGCGGCCGATTCCCTGCCGGTGCAAATGCAGCTTATCTGGGCGACCAACGAGCCTAAATCGCCGGATCCCAAACACAAACCGGTGGAGGCCGACGTGGCCAAGCTGCTCGAGAACACGCCGTACCGCTGGAAGTATTATTACGAGGTCCACCGGCGCGTGGAGGACGTGCCCGGCGACCGGTCACTGGAAAAAATCGTCATGAGCAAGCATTGCGCGCTGGACATCAAGTATCTGGGCAATCATTCGGGCTTGGAGCGCGTGCAGGTGAAATTGTACGGCGATGACAAACTGGTTTCCATGCACAAGGAAACGCTTCCGCTTTTGCTCGCCGGCAACGCCCAGAACGGCACCGCTTGGTTTGTGCTTATTCGCAAGGCGCCGCCCGGCGCCAAGGCCGACGAGGCGAAAACGAATTAGCGCAACTTTGGAATACCAGCCGCACCGCCGGCTGCCGCCACCATGCCGGGTGTCAATTCTCGCTGTCAATTGCGACTGGAGCCACGGGCACGACGGGCAGGATGCCAAGCTTTTGATAAATCGGACGGATGATCGGTCGTAATTTCGGTATCTGGAGCCAAAACCAGACGGCGCCGAGAACACAACCGGTTCCGCAGAGAAGGACCGTGCCGGGAGCGCCAATCGCCGGAGCCAGACTTCCCGCCAGCAGACTGCCAAAAGGACTGGCCCCCATGTAAGCCATGGTCCAATAGCTCATCACCCGCCCGCGTTTGTCGTCATCGACGATGGTTTGGATCACGGTGTTGCTGGCGGCAAACAGTTGCATCATGCCAAACCCGGTTACTGCCATCAGCGCCACCGACAGCCAGAAGTTTTGCGAGAAGGAAAAGGCCATCAAGCCGACGCCGAACAGCGCCGCCATCGCGGGGATTACCCGGTAAAGGCCACGAACAGATTTGCGCGCGGCGAGGGTCAGCGCGGAGATGAAGGCCCCGACGCCGGCCGCACCCATCAAGAAACCGAGCGTGTGCGGGCCGCCGTGCAGAATGGTGGAGGCGAACACGGGCATCAAAACCGTGTAAGGTATGCCCATGAAGCTGACGATGGCGAACATGAGCAGGACCGTGCGGATGGGCGGAAAAGTTGAAACATAAGTCCAGCCTTCCCTCAATTGCGCCAGCATGCTTGCGGTTGATTTGCTGGTTGGTTCAACGGTGACCTTCATGGCCAGCAGCGAAGCGATCACGGCAAAATAGCTGAGGCCGTCAATCAGGAAACACCAACCCTCGCCGACGGCGGCGATGGTGATTCCGGCGAGCGCGGGGCCGAGCAGGCGTGCGCCGTTGACCATGGTGGAATTCAGGGCGATGGCATTGCCCAAATCCTCGCGGCCATTCACCATTTGAACGAGGAACGATTGCCGGGCCGGCATATCGAAGGCATTGATCAATCCCTGGAACATGCTCAAGCAGGCGATTTCCCAAATATTGATGTGGCCCGAAAGTGTCAAGCCGGCGAGCAGGAGCGATTGCAACGCAGCCAGAAGTTGCGTCACCAGCAGCACCCGGCGACGGTCCCAGCGGTCCACCCAGACGCCGGCCACGGGGGCCATGAGAAACGTCGGGATTTGACCGGCGAAACCGATGACGCCCAGGAGAAAGGTTGAGCCGGTCAGCCGGTAAACCAGCCAACTAGTGGCCAGCCGTGTCATCCAGGTGCCGACCAGGGAAACGCTTTGCCCGCAAAAAAACAGGCGGAAATTGCGGTGCTTTAACGCCCGCAACGCATTAATTTTCATGCAACTCGTGGAGCGTCACTCGGCGAGCGCGGAAAGAACGTCATTGGTGGAGCGGACTTGTCCCAGGCGCGGAAAGATATTTTTCACCACGAATTCATGGGCCTCGGCGCTGACGCTGGTCATGGCATCTTCCGCAAAGATTTGATGATAGCCGCGTTCATAGGCGTCGCGGGCGGTCGATTCGACGCCGAAGTTCGTGGCGATGCCCCCGAGCACAATGGTCTGCACCGCGCGGCGGCGCAATTGCAGGTCGAGTTCCGTGCCGTAAAACGCGCCCCATTGATGCTTGGTGATGAGGAGGTCGCCGGCTCGTGGACCAATTTCAGGGACGA
>DATMLG010000501.1:0-3641 GCA_035570675.1 Verrucomicrobiia bacterium
CAGCGCATCTTTGATTTCGGGAGCGGGACCAACAGCTATGTCTTTATGACGCCGCTTTCCTCCACCGGCTTTCCCCGTTTTACCATCACTTCGACGGGCCTCGGTGGCGAGGAGCATCTCGATGCGACCGCCCCGTTCCCGGTGAATGTCTGGACGCACATTGCCGCCGCGACGGACGGTTCGCGCGGGATCCTGTATGTCAACGGCGTTCCGGTCGCGACGAATGCGGCCATGAGTCTTGAGGCGTCGGAGATTGTGCCCACAAGCGTCTGGTTTGGCCGCAGCCAGTTTACCAACGATCCCTATTTCAACGGCGAGATCAGTTCCGTCCGTATTTTTGGCCGCACGCTTTCCTCCAATGAAATTATCGCGCCGCAACCGATGATTTCCGCGCCGCCATCCGGTTCATTTTACCAGCCCGGCGGGACGGTTCAGTTTGCCGGCACGGCCATGGACTTCGCCGACTCGCCGTTGTCCGCCGCGGCGCTGACGTGGACGGTTCAATTTTGCGACACCAACTCCACCAACATTGTTGCCGGCCCGTTTTCCGGAATCAACAACGGCAGTTTTTCGATTCCGGGAAGCGGGGAGGCCTCCACCAACGGGTTTTATCGCATTGCCCTGGCGGCGACCGACCCGCTGGGACGGTCCGCGACCAATTTCGTGAATATTTATCCGAATCCAACCAACACGGGCTGGACGTCGTTTTATCCCTTCGCCAACGGCGCGGCGGACGCGAACGGATTTTTCAACGGCTCCTTGCTGAACGGCGCGGGCACCCCGGCGGATCCCATTCGAGGCCCGGTCCTGAACCTGAACGGCGCGAGTCAATACGTCAGTCTGCCATCGGGAATCGGCGCGATGAGGACTTTCTCCGCCTGGGTGAAGTGGGGCGGCGGCAACGCCTGGCAGCGCATATTCGATTTTGGCGCCAACAGCACCAGTTACGCGATGCTCACGGCCAAGGCCAACACCGGCGCGCTGCGATTTGAAATCACGCCCAACGGTTCGGGCGAAACGCGGGACCTGAACTGGCCCGGCCCGTTGCCAACGAATGTATGGACACATGTGGCCGTGGCGCTCGACGGATGGCAGGCGATCATGTTCGTCAACGGCCGCGCCGTCGCGGTGAACCCCTGCGTGAATCTTCTGCCGTCGGACGTTGCCGGCACCGCCAATTACCTTGGCCGCAGCCAGTTTTCGACCGATCCCTATTTCAACGGCGAGATGGACTCGGTGCAAATTTCCGCGCTGACCCTGCCAATTGAACAAATCACCGCCTCAACCATCGGGATTTCGGGCAGCGGCGCGGCATTGACCCTGAACTGGCCGGCCTGGACGAATGGGCTTGCGCTTTATACGTCCAGCGGCCTGGGCGCGGGCGCCAACTGGACGCCCGTCCTCACATCACCGGTCCCGACAAACGGCATCAACTTTTTGACGCTCACGCCCGCGGGCAATCAGATGTTCTTCCGATTGCAAACACCGCCATAGGCCGTTCACGGCTCGTGTTTTGAAATGAAAACATGGAATTGGCATCGGGTTTCAAGAGGATACAAAGCGCTTTTTTTGCACATGCCCCCTTTGGCCGCGTTGGTTGTTCTGGGTGTCTGCATGAGCCGCCACGCTTTCGCCCAGGACTGGCACTGGACAGGTCTTGCCAATGACGGGCGCTGGGCCTCGCCGGGTAACTGGGACAACGGGGGGACGGTGCCGCCGGCAAATGCGGCAACCGCGACTCTAGATTCCGCGAACGGCTGGTCGGTAATAACAATTGGGCCGGGTGAAGTTGAAAACTGCACCACGGCTGACGCGAATCCACAAACATACGGGATGATTTATGGTCCGGAGTTTGGAGCCGGTCTCAACATTTATGGCACGCTAAACTGGGATTGGTACCTTGCCCCGGTGCAAGACGATGCGGCGCACCCCAGCATTCTTAATTTGTACAGCGGCGCCTCCCTGTCCGGCCAGGGGATGGGGCTCGGGGACACCTGGTGGTACTGGGGCGGACCGTATGTGACCATGAACATGTATGGCAATGCCTTTGCCGGCATAGGCTACATGTATTGGGGCGGCCACGTGAACCTGTATGGCGGCGTCTTGAGCATTACCAACGGTCTTACTCTGGATACAATTGGCGCAGTGTCCGACGCCACCAGGTCGATGAATCTTGCCGGCGGTGAGCTGATCCTGCCCGGCGCCTTTGCCGCCACGGTAAACAACTGGATTTCACGGGGAATCTTGCTGGCCTATGGAAAGGCCCAGGACACGTCCGACATTATGATTAACACGACCACCCTGGCGGGCAGGACAATTGTCAGCGCCATTCCCCTCGGCGGTTCCTTGAAGGACATACACCTCGGTGCATTCCCCACGAACCTGCAGGTGGGCGCGTTCCAGACGTTGACGGTTTTGGGCGATTACCCAAATGTCTCAAACGTAGTGTTGACCGCCTTGACTCCGGCCACGCTGCCGGGGACGCTGGTTTACCAATCAAGCAATCCGAACATTGCCGTGGTGGACACGAATGGTTTGGTGAAAGCGGTCGCCGCGGGGACCGCGACCCTGACGGCCGCGCTCGGAACGTTTTCCAGCACCAATTCCATCGCCGTCATTGTGACCCCTGATACGAATTTTGTACCACGCCTGCCTGAAGAACAACCGGTTTTGGGATATACTTATGTGCATGATCCGTCCAGATTGATTAAACAGGGTGGCTTTTATTACAACTTCGGCGATGGCCAGGGCATCAACGTCAGTTATTCCACCGACTTGCGAAATTGGAATTACGCCGCCCCGGTGTTTCCTGGAAGTCCGCCGTCGTGGACAACCAATGCGGTGCCGGGTTTTACGGGTTACTTTTGGGCGCCAGACATCGTTTATTTAAACGGTCAATATTATCTTTATTACTCCGCGTCCATTTGGGGAACAATCAATTCCGCCATTGGGCTGGCCACGAGCCCGTCGCTGACCGCGCCGGTTTGGACCGATCGGGGTCCCGTTGTGCAGTATGAGCCCGGGATCAGCTACAACTGCATTGATTCCGGCATCCTTCTGGACACCAATGGCACCCTGTGGATGTCGTTCGGCTCATACTCCGACGGCATTTTTGTGGTACAACTGAACCCGGCGACCGGCCTTCGCATCTCCACGAACTCGCCGCTGACGAAAGTTGCCGATAGCAGCGCCAATTTTTTCAGCAACGGTACCGAAGCTTCGTTTCTCTATCAAACAAACGGCTATTACTACCTCTTTTTAAACTGGGGCGGCTGTTGCGCGGGCATTGACAGCACCTACAATATCCGCGTCGGACGCAGCACCAGCGTCACCGGGCCTTATTTCTACCAGGACGGCAGCCCCATGTTAGGCGGTGCCGGCACGATATTTCTCGAAAGTTCCGGCCGCTTTATCGGTCCCGGCCAGGTCGGCATCCTGAATGACAACGGCACGAATTGGTTTACCTATCACTATTACGATGGCAACAACAGTGGCATGGCCACGCTGGGGCTTGGCCGGCTCACTTGGAGCACGGATGGCTGGCCGGTTTTCACCAACGACTGGAGTGCGTTTTACCCCTTCAATGTGGATGCCAGCGATGCCAGCGGACTTTACAACGGCACCCTGGAGAACGGGGCCGC
>DATMLG010000502.1:0-24356 GCA_035570675.1 Verrucomicrobiia bacterium
AGGCGGTATGCCGTTGCCAGCACCGAGGTGTCCTTCCACGGATGATTGATTACGATGCGGTCGGCGGGCACGTGATGCGTCCGCATCGCCACCAGCAATTCCGCGCGCGCCGGCGCCTGCGTATGCCCCGGCTCCGCGCGCAACGACTGCTCCAGCCATTCCGCCGTCGGCAGCGTCACGCCATCCTCCGCGATGAACCGTCCCAGGCTTTGCCCGTAACCGTCCCCCGCCAATCCTCCCGCCAGCAGCGCCAGATGAATATTTCGCCCCGTTTCGTCCCACGTCCCGAATGTTCCCGTCGCCACGTTCCGTTTCACGCTCTCGGTCGAACGGCCCAGGTATGAAAACTCCCAGTCATGAATCGTTCCCGCGCCGTTCGTGCCCAGATGCGTGACCCAGCCCAGCTCCATCAGCCGGTTCATGATGCGCTGACCGCCGTTCTTGATCAGGTGCGCGCCATACAACAGCATCACCCCCGCCTGCCGCTTGTGCGCCCCGGCAATTGCCTTCGCGCACTCCCGCACCGCCGCGTCCAAGGGCGGCCGCAGAGCCGGCGGCTTGGAATCCGGATCAATCAGAATTTCAATCAATCCGCTCTCGCTGGCGCGGTCCTTCAGCGGATACACCTTGATCCTTTTCAAATCCAGCGGCTTGGGCGGCTTGCGCATTATTCAATTGAGTAAAAACGCTTCCGCCCAAAAGTCAATCGCGCTCCCCTTACACATCGCAAATCTCCACGCCCTGACGCAGCGACGCCATTGCGTCCTCGCGCGATGGCACGAACTCCTGCGCCACGTATCCCGTGTAGCCCGTTTCCAGAATCGCCCGCATCACCGCCGGATAATGCAGCTCCTGCGTCTCGTCAATCTCATGCCGCCCGGGCACGCCGCCCGTGTGATAATGTGCGAACCATTGGTGGTTGTCGCGAATCGTGTGGATGACATCACCCTCCATGATTTGCATGTGATAAATGTCGTACAACAACTTGAAATTATCCGACCCCACCTTCTTGCACAATTCCACCCCCCAAACCGTGTGGTCGCACATGTAATCCGGATGGTTCACCTTGCTGTTCAACAATTCCATGCACAACGTGACCTTGTATTTCTCCGCCAGCGGCGCGACGCGTTTCAATCCCATCGCGCAATTTTCCATGCCCGTCTGCGCATCCATCCCCTTGCGATTTCCCGAGAAGCAAATCATGTTCGGATAACCGGCGTCCGCGACCTTCGGAATCATTTCCGTAAACCACGCCGTCAACCGGTCGTGGTTTTCCGGGCGATTATATCCGTCCGTGATCATGCCCGGCACGCCCGTCACCATCGCGCAAATCAGGCCGTGCTTCTTCAACGTCGGAAAATCGACCACCTCCACCAGGTCAATGGATTTCAACCCCATTTCCTTCGCCGACTGGCACAAATCATCCAGCGGAATCTTGCTGTAACACCAGCGGCACACCGAATGATTGATCCGCCCCTTGAGTCCCGCGGCCGCCGACGCCTCCTCCGCGCGCAACGCCCCGCCCAGCGCCGATCCCGCGCCCAACAGCCCCGCCGTCGCGGCCGCCCTGCCGATTGCCTGCCGTCGTGTGATGCGTTCGCTCATAAAGTTGCGGCCTTCTGAATGCTTGGAGCGCCGGCCTCCGGCCCGGCGGAAGAGCGGGGATTTCCAAAGTAAGCCAAAACATTGCTCGCAAACCTCCGTTTGTAAGCGGCGTTTTGCGAGGGCTTCAAAATTGGCTTCGTTTGCGTCATGCCATCAGCTTCTGATATCGGTCCGCCACAAAATCCCAGTTCACCACGTTAAACCAGTCCTTCACGTAATCGGCGCGCAGATTTTGATGCTTCAAATAATACGCATGCTCCCAGACGTCAATTCCCAAGAGCGCCCCCTTGTGCTCGCTGATTGGCGAATCCTGGTTCGGCGTGGATTCAATGCTCAATTGCTTGTCCGGTCCCAAAACCAGCCACGCCCAGCCGCTTCCGAAACGGTTCATCGCCGCCTTGGTCAATTCAGCCTTGAATCCGTCAAAACTTTTGAAGTTTGTTTCGATCGCCGACGCCAGGTCGCCTGTCGGCGCGCCGCCGCCGCCGGGCTTCATCATCTGCCAGAAGAGCGAATGATTGTAATGCCCGCCGCCATTGTTCCGCACCGCCGTGCGGACAATTTCCGGCACGTCATTCAAGTGCGTCAGGATGTCCTCGATGCTCTTGTCCTGCCAGTCCGCCAGGCCCGTGATGGCCTTGTTCAAATTGTTGACGTAGGCCAGATGATGCTTGTCGTGATGGATCTGCATCGTCAGCGCGTCGATGTGCGGCTCGAGCGCGTCATATGCGTAGGGCAGGGGAGGCAGCGTGAACGGACCCGGCACCACCGCCGGTGCCGTAGATTCCGAGTGCGGCGTCATGGACGGCGTCGGCTGCTGCTGGGCGTTCGTGGATGTCGCCATTGTCGCATATGCGGCGGCGGCGCCGGCCAGCGCGGTGGTTTTCAAGGCTTCACGTCGGGTCATCATAAACAATCCTTTCTTTAATTTGTTTTGGGCGGTTTTTTTGCCGCCCGGTTTCAATTGTGGTTGCTAGGGAACGGTCATCCAAACATAAACCCCAACCACCCTTTGACAAGCGCGTTTTCAAAATTTCCCGCGCGTATATGCGGGAAATCAACCACTTGCGAAGGGCAGGGGCATCGCGCCGCGATGACCGCTCTCCCAGGCGCATGGTAGGGACGCGTTCCACCCGCGTCCCTGAAGTTGACGTACCTTTTCTGTTTGGATTCTGGTCGGCCCGAACTGGTCGCTGGTTTGGAGGAAAAAAACGGCCTTTCATACCCGATAGAATCTGTAGAGGCCAAACCAAATAAATAAAGTCCTCGTCGTTCTCGCCGCTTGTCTTGGCTGACGAGAATCTAAGAAAATTTCACGAACTGACCGGTCTTTCGGGGTAGTTCTGCAAATCATGAAGTTTCCGCGCGAGACGAAGTGCGAAATAAAGTTGAATGAAAAAAAACAGACGTAAAGCCGCCGTTTCCCAATTCTCAAACTTCGCCACGTGCAGGCCTGCATTTGGCAAGTCCACAGAAGGCGGTGTTCCGATAGAGAAGATAGACAAATAAGAGAGCGCACGAGAATTGCACGCGCGGGCCAAGACGGAAAGCCACCCATCAGGATACCCTTCCTTCCTTCGACAGAAACAAAAAGCGATTGTTGGGAAGACCACCATGAACAAAAACTGAAGCGGTATCCATGCTGCGACAATCGACGATGTTCTAGCCCTGACAATTCCGAATGAGAAAAACACCAAGTAACAGCAGCCAAGTTGAAAAAGGCTCTTCGAATGCTTGTCCCACGCGTCCAAGTTTGTGGCCTGCCGAACAGTCAGATGCTGCCGCTTAAATCGCCGGGCTGCTTGCCGAACATCGCCCAGCTCGGCCAGTGCTGCTCCATTGGCCTTCTCTTCTGACAGACCGGCCAGCAAGTGGGTCGCCACCGATTCGGCATAATGGGCTTCAATTTCCAGCCGGAGGCGCTGTTGTGCTGGCGGCGCAATCTTCCGCGTCGCGGTCTCCAGCCACTCGGAAATATTTTGCACATTGGGCTTTCGGAAAAGCTTCATGCTAAGCCTCCTTTAGAATCATGCTGATGGCCCCCGCGTACTGCTGCCATTCCTTCTTGTCCGCATCGAGCGCCTTCTTGCCCTTCTCCGTGAGCTTGTAGTAACAGCGGGTTCGGCCGTTCTCCTGCTCCATATAGGACTCAATAAGTCCTTTGCCTTCCAAGGCGTGCAGCGCTGGGTAAAGCGTGCCTTCTTTGAAGTCCAACAATCCCTTGGACTTCTGCTTGATGTCCTGGGCGATGCGATAGCCGTGATTTGCTCCGCCGCGCAAATTCTGCAAAATTAACGTTGGTAGACTGCCCCTGAAATTCATGCCGCCACCATACATCGGGTTTCTAAGTATTAGCAAGCAAAATCTTCAGGATTTTGCCGTGCGCGCTCGTGAACGCCAATTTCCCCAACTCCGCAGCCGTTAGCCACTGGCCTTTCGAAACAGACTTTCCCGCGCCCCGTTTCATTTCCCCGCGATACGCCTCCAGTGTGATGCGATAACGCGTAATCGTGTGTTTGATGGTGCAAAGAGGCTGCCATCGTTGCGGCTCGAAACCCAGCTCGGTAGCCGCCGACGTTAGTCGGCGCTGACTTATTTTCTCAGCACCACTCGTTTCAACTTCCACATTCGGGAATTCCCACAAATGCCCGTTCACCACGCCCGCCGGCCGCTGCCGCACCAGATACCGTCCGCGATGCTCCACTACGAACGCCACAAACCGTCTCGGCGTGGACTCCACGCGCTTCGCCAGATTCGGCAGCGACTCAATTCTTTCCGTCCGCAAGGCCTCGCAACACTTTCGCGCCGGACAAATCGAACACTTCGGCTGCTTGGGCGTGCAAATCAGCGCACCCAGTTCCATCAGCGCCTGATTCAAATGCGAACAGCAATTTGTCCCGTTGCGCCCTGGAACTTTTCCAGATCGTGAAGCTCCTCCCGTTTTAACGTTGCAACCATTTAACGATTTAACGCTCCGCAAATCCGCTTCTGTCACCATTTCCTGCGCCAGCCGCCACAACTCCTCATTCGCCGGCTTCTCCCGCGCATTTCCTTCAACCCCGAAAATCCGCGTCAGCACCCGCATCACATTCCCGTCCAGGATCGCCCGCGGCTCATTGAACGCGATGCTCGCAATCGCTCCCGCCGTGTAACGTCCGATGCCCGGCAATTCCAGAATCGCCTCGTATTCCCGCGGAAACTTGCCGCCGTGACGCGCCATGATTTCCTGCGCGGCCTTTTGCATGTTGCGCACGCGTGTGTAATAGCCCAGCCCCTCCCAAAGCTTGTGAATCGTTGCGGGCCGCGCCTTCGCCAGCGCGTTCACCGACGGCAGCGCCCGCATCCAGCGCTCCCAATATCCCAGCACCGTCTTGACCTGCGTCTGCTGCAGCATGATTTCCGAGACCCAGATGGCGTAGGGATCCGTCGTGCGCCGCCATGGCAAATCGCGCGCGTTCTTTTCGAACCAGCCAAGGAGCGCCGGAGCCAGGCTTTCAATTTTGAATTTTGAATTTTGAATTTTCAATTTGCCGGGCGCCCTGCGATTGCCTTCCCCATTGCCCTCGAACCGTCAATCGCGGTCAAGCCGCAAATGGTGCGCGGCGTTATCTAAATCCTTTCAGACCAGTTGGCAACCAGATGGTAAAACAAAGGGGGATCTCTTCCGAGATCCCCCGCATCCTCATCGTTCAAGACGATTCAGTCTTTGGCGCGTCAAAACCCGTCCGCGCCCGGCAGCGGCTGTATGAAATCGCCGCCGCTCGTCGCGGATTTTTTCCCGCGCCCGGAACTAATCCAATCTTAGAATAAGAATGGAAGCGTTGACACTTGCCGCCGTGCCTCCGATGGGAGTGGATGCCGCCAGCGTAACCGCCGCAGCCGAGGTGTGGTTCACCAGCGTGAGAATGTCGTTGGCTCCGACGGATACTATCACCTGGCCGTTGTTTTGCTGAGTGCCGGCGCCCGAACCATAAATGCTTCCCGGCACCGGGACACCGTTCACGAACAGCGCGAACTGGTTGGGTTCGGTGCCCGACACGGAAAAGGTGACCTTGTAGACGCCGGCATTGATGACTTGTAACTGCGAGCTGCCCAGGGCGTGCGAAAAACCGGCGGTTCCCAGGCCATTGTCGGTGAAAGTCACCGCCGCTTCCAACGGAACCACTTCGTTGGCCAGATTGTAAATATAGCCGTAATCGGATGTGCCGGACCCTGCTGGCCCGGTTGCGCCGGTGGCTCCCGTTGCTCCCGTCAGCCCCGTCGCGCCGGTGGCTCCTGTCAACCCGTTGGTCCCATTGAGTCCGTTAGTTCCCGCAGGTCCTACAGGCCCTGCCGGACCGGTTGCACCCGCCGGTCCCGTCGCACCAGCCACTCCGGGCAAGCCGCTTGGTCCGATCGGTCCCGCTGGTCCGGCTGATCCCATTGCTCCAGCAGGTCCAATGGCGCCGGCTGGTCCCGCGAGTCCATTGGTTCCGTTCAACCCGTTCGTTCCTGCCGGTCCCGCTGGCCCCTTTGCTCCCGGAAGTCCTGTCGCGCCTGTAAAGCCCTGAACACCTTGCGGTCCTTGTGGTCCGGTCGCTCCGCTCAGCCCTTTCGGTCCCTGGGGCCCCGCTGGTCCCTGGGGTCCGGCCGGCCCCGGCGGCCCGGCGATGCCGTTGCTGCAGCCGCAGTCACACATGGTGACATTGGCTGTGGCGAGACATACGTTGTTCTTCGAGACGCTCAGCACACAATTGCCGGAGGGCAAACCGGCTGGGCGGCTGCAGGTGACGGTTTGAGCCGCAAAATCATAAGTGCAGGCAACGGTCACTCCGCCGCATCGAACTACCAGGGGGCCTTCGCAAAAATTGCCCAACTGAATGGTCAGGTTGGTGCCGGTACACTCCTTGAGGCAGACGATTTGGTTCGCCCCACCTCCTCCCGCCCGGGCGGTTGAAGCCAGCGCCGCGAGGGCAAATAGAATCAGCCACGAGCGAAATAACGGGCGGAACAGCCGCCCGGATGACTTGCGCCATCTTGATCGTTGCAAATGCAGCTTGGAGTTTTTAGGGGTGGAGGTATTCATGGCTTTATCTTTCATTCCTGCTTCCGGAGTTTACGGCGGTCGGATCGCACCCTTGAGGTGCGCTTCGATTCAGATAGGCAAGCCGTGTCTTCAGAGACACCTTGTTCCCCGTTTGGAGGAATCTCACACTATCTGGTAACATGCCGGCAAATAAACCAAAACATTCGCTGGATCTCCATGGGGTGTTTCCCTATCAGGTATTCACCCCAGGAGAAGGGCGACCACGGATGCCGCGCGGGCGCCTCTCGGGCAAAACCCGGAATCAGCTCGTCGAAAATCTTGCGAAGGCGCGGGTATATTCGGTATATCGTTGCGCTTGATGCCGACCTATATCGCCATGCTGCGGGGGATCAATGTCACTGGACATAAAATCATCAAAATGGAGGCGTTGCGCGCATCCTTTGCCGCGCTGGGATTCAAAAACGTCCAATCATACGTCCAAAGTGGCAACCTCATCTTCGAGACTTCGATTGATTCGTCCGCCAGCCTGTCCGCAAAAATCGAAAAGAAAATCATGAGCGATTTCGGTCATGCGGTCCCCGTCTTTCTGCGGACAGCAAAGGAGATGGCAGAAGTCGTCAAACGCAACCCGCTCCCCAAGGACCCTGCCATTGATCAGACCAAACTCCACGTCACTTTCCTCGCCGATGCCGCACCCAGGAACGCTTCCGAACTCTTGCATCCGCTGGCGGCGGGCCCCGAGCAAATTCGGGTCATCGGCCGGGAAATCTACCTCTATTGTCCGCTCGGGTATGGGACGAGCAAAATTTCCAATAACGCCATCGAAAAGAAATTGTCCCTCGGTGCCACCACGCGAAACTGGAAAACCACGCAAACCCTGCTCGCGATGGCAAAGTGACCGGTCGCGCTTATGAAAATTTTGCGCTTCAAATCTTCCGCGGCCTTCCGGCTCTGGCTGAATAAAAATCACGCCCACTCGGACGGCATCTGGCTGCGATTCTTCAAAAAGGCTTCCGGCAAAAAGTCGGTGAACCGCGCCGAGGCGATCGATCAGGCGCTGTGTCACGGCTGGATTGACGGCCAGGCAAAACCCTTTGATGAATTTTCCTGGCTTCAGAAATTCACGCCGCGCCGTTCCCGAAGCGGGTGGTCCAAGCTCAACACCCAGCATGTTGAGCGTCTCATCAAATCCGGTCACATGACTCCGGCGGGAATGAAAGCAGTTGAAGCCGCCAAGGCCGACGGCCGATGGCAGGCCGCTTACGCGTCGCCCAAGAACGCCTTACCGCCGGAAGATTTTTTGAAGGCGCTCGCCAAAAATAAAAAAGCGAAGGCATTTTTCGAAACCTTGAACCGTGCGAATATCTATTCGATTGTCTATCGTCTGCAAACCGCCAAGAAACCGGAAACGCGCGAGATACGGATGAAGCTTATTCTTTCCATGATGAGAGAAGGAAAAAAGTTTCATCCCTGACCGCAATCGCCAAATTTTTGAAGTGTCCCCGGACACCTGCTTGCATTATTCTCTTCCGAAGTGAAACCGCTCACGAGTTACACCTGCAAATTGACCGATGCCCAGGCTGCGACGCTGGAAGCTTACTTGCGCTCGCACGACTACGAGTCTCGTCAGGTGCCATACGCCCGGTTCGCCGGCTCCAAAAAGGACCTCAACGTCGTCTTTTACGAGAGCGGAAAAATGGTCCTTCAAGGCAAGGGCACCCAGGAATTCGTCGAATTCGTCCTTGAGCCTGAAATCCTCAAGGAAGCCAAGCTCGGCTACGAAGCCATTTTGAACCCGGAACTGCTCGTTCCCCGGCTCGGTATCGACGAAAGCGGCAAAGGCGACTTCTTTGGGCCTCTCTGCGTTGCAGGTGCTTATGTCAACGAATCTGTCATAAAAGCTTGGGAAGATGCCGGTATCCGCGACTCCAAAAACATCTCCAGCGACAAAAAAATCAGGGAACTCGCCGAATTGATCCGCGACACACCCGGTTGCGTAACCACCGTTGTGCCCATCGGCAACGAAGCTTACAACCGTCTTTACCTTAAGCTGCGCAGCGTCAACACCTTGCTCGCTTGGGGGCATGCCCGCGTCATCGAAAACCTTATGCTCCAACGGCATCGGATGATTCCACCGCCAGTCCGCGCCATCAGTGACCAATTCGCCTCCAACAAGGAAACCGTCGCCAAAGCTTTGATGACTCTTGGTCGTGAAGTGGAACTTGTGCAAAGGCATAAGGCTGAATCAGATATAGCCGTCGCTGCCGCCTCCATTCTCGCCCGAAATGAGTTCGTGACCCGCTTGGCTGCCTTGGAGAAGCAACTCCAGATGGAGCTGCCCAAAGGCGCTTCGGCTGCGGTGGACAAGGCGGCGAAGGAGATTTTCAGCCGGTTTGGTGTTGAAGGGCTTAAAAAAGTCTCAAAAATGCATTTCAGGACCGCTTTGCGCGCCCAAGGCCTGCCCGAGCCGCCCAAGACCGAGTGGCGCAAACGCCCACCGCAGCCTCCCGAAAAATAATTCAAAAAAATATTGAAAACCCATTGACACCCCCCGAACCCCTGTTATTTTCATCACAGTCATTGGGCCGTGAATAGACAAAATACACAGCCCCTCGCTGTTTTTATTGAGAAATAGCAGGGGATTGGGTTTTTGTCGTTTATGGGTGTCAGGATTAGCAGATTTGGCCGCGCCCATGTAGCTCAGTTGGCAGAGCACGTCCTTGGTAAGGACGAGGTCATCAGTTCAATCCTGATCATGGGCTCCATTTTGGACCGTGTTTGTGCAGGTAGTATATGACAGTTTGCAGATTTAGTAAAATACGAAATAACCAACACCAGGAGATAGAGTAATGGCAAAAGAAAATTTTCAACGAACGAAACCGCACGTCAACGTCGGAACCATCGGGCACGTTGACCATGGCAAGTCCACGCTCACCGCTGCCATCGTCGAGGTGCAGCATCGCAAGGGCCTGGCCCCCGCGATCTCTTATGCCGACATCACCAAGGGCGGCACCGTGCGTGATGAAACCAAGACCGTCACCATCGCCGTCTCCCACGTCGAATACGAAAGCCCCGCCCGGCATTATGCCCACGTGGATTGCCCCGGCCATGCCGACTACGTCAAGAACATGATCACCGGCGCGGCCCAGATGGACGGCGCCATCCTCGTCGTCAGCGCCGCGGACGGCCCCATGCCCCAGACCCGCGAGCACATTCTTCTCGCCCGCCAGGTCGGCGTGCCTGCGATCGTCGTTTTCCTGAACAAGGTTGACCTCGTCGATGATCCGGAACTGCTCGACCTCGTCGAAATGGAAATCCGCGATCTCCTCACCAAGTATCAGTTCCCCGGTGACAAGACGCCCATTATCCGCGGCAGCGCCACCGCCGCCCTGGCCGCCAAGCCCGAGGGCGAAAAGGCCATTGCCGATTTGCTGGCCGCCGTTGACAGCTTCATCCCGCTGCCCACCCGCGAAGTGGACAAACCGTTCCTGATGTGCATCGAGGACGTGTTCAACATTGAAGGTCGTGGCACCGTCGTTACCGGCCGTGTCGAACGCGGTGAACTCAACCGCATGACTGAAGTTGAAATCGTCGGCCTCGGGGAAACCCGCAAGACCACCGCCACCGACATCGAAATGTTCCGCAAGCTGCTCGACAAGGCCAGCGCCGGTGACAATGTCGGCGTGCTCCTGCGCGGCACCAAGAAGGAAGAAGTCGAGCGGGGCATGGTTCTCGCCAAGCCCGGCTCCATCACGCCGCACACCAAGTTCAAGGCCGAGGTATATGTGCTCTCGAAAGAAGAAGGCGGCCGTCATACGCCGTTCTTCAACAAGTACCGGCCCCAGTTTTATTTCCGCACCAGCGATGTCACGGGCAATGTGACCCTGCCCACGGGCGTGGAAATGGTCATGCCGGGCGACAATGTCGGCGTCGATATCGAGTTGATCTCACCAGTCGCCATGGAAAAGGGCCAGCGTTTCGCCATTCGTGAAGGCGGCCGCACCATCGGTGCCGGTCGCGTGAGCGAAGTGGTTGCCGGTTGATCTCGCGTTGATAAACATTGGGAGCACGGGAAGGTTTCCCGTCTCCGGTTCCAATTTTAATTTGGGCTGAAAATGAACGGCCAGCCACTCAACGGACGAGTAGGGCGGTAGCTCAATTGGTAGAGTAGCGGTCTCCAAAACCGTCGGTTGGGGGTTCGAGTCCCTCCCGCCCTGCCAGCCGGGATGTCGGAGGGGTGGCAGAGTGGTCTATTGCGGCGGTCTTGAAAACCGTTAAGGCTGAAAGGCCTTCGGGGGTTCGAATCCCTCCCCCTCCGCCAGTTTGGTTTGGTCGGTGAAAATATGAATCCTACGACAATTATTTTGATCGTCGTCATCGGCGTTGCCTTTGTCATCGTCTGGCGCAACGGCCAGTTGGCGAAGCTTGCCAATTTCGTCCGCGAGACGCGCGAGGAATTGAACAAATGCACCTGGCCCACCTGGAACGAACTCAAAGGCTCCACGGTCGTGGTCATGATCTCCATTGCCCTGCTCGGCGGTTTCACCGTGCTCTGCGATGCCGTGTTCTATGCGGTGATGCACCTCCTCACACCCGGATAACCTGCAACCCACTTTTTCTATTACTACTAATAGCATGCAAAGCCAGTGGTTTGTCATTCATACGCTTGCCGGCCAGGAGCAGAAGGTCAAGGACAGCATCGAGAAGCGGATCAAGGCCGAGGAAATGGCCGATTACATCCACGAAGTCCTCGTTCCCATGGAGAAGGTCGTCGAGGTCCGCAACCAGAAGAAGACCGTCTCCACCCGCAAACTTTGGCCCGGTTACGTGTTCATTGACATGGCGCTCCTCGACGAAAACAAGCGCATCATCGAGAAACCCTGGTACTTCATCAAGGACACCCAGGGCGTCATCGGCTTTGTGGGTGACCCGCCCATGCCCACGCCCTCCGAGGAAGTCGCCTCTATCAAGGCCCAGATCTCCGACTCCGAGGAGCGCGAGAAGCCCAAGGTCAATTTTGAAGTCGGCGAGACCATCAAGATCAACAACGGTCCGTTCCTGAATTTCAGCGGCGTCATCGAGGAAATTGAACCCGAACGCGGCAAGCTCAAGGTCACGGTCAACATTTTCGGGCGCAACACGCCCGTCGAACTCGAATACTGGCAGGTGGAAAAGTCCTGACGGCCTTCTCCGGTGACGGCAGGCAACGGCCGGCGCCAGACAGCAATTTAACGATTTAACGCGAAAGAAACATGGCTAAGAAAGTAACCGGACAAATCAAACTGCAAATCCCCGCCGGCCAGGCCAATCCTGCGCCGCCCGTCGGCCCCGCGCTCGGTCAGCACGGCGTCAACATCATGGCGTTTTGCAAGGAATTCAACGCCGCCACCAAGGCGGACACCGGCCTCGTCATCCCGGTCGTCATCACGGTATTCCAGGACAAATCCTTTACCTTCATTACCAAATCGCCGCCCGCCTCCATTCTGCTCAAAAAGGCCGCCGGCATCACCTCGGGTTCCAAGACACCGAACAAGGAAAAGGTCGGCAAGGTCACCCGCAAACAGGTGCTGGACATCGTCAAATTGAAAATGAAGGACCTGAATTCAACGACCGAGGAAGCCGGCTACCGCGTAGTTGCCGGAACCGCCCGCAGCATGGGCATCGACGTCGTCGGCTGATTTAATAAACAAACCGCGGGAGAGCCTCAAAACTCGTTTGCACCGCAATCAAACAGAATGCCAAAAACACACAGCAAAAGATACCGCAAGGCGCTGGAAAACGTGGACACGAAGATTTCGTATCCGCTGAAGTCCGCCGTGGAGGTCCTGGCCAAGTTTCCCAAGGCCAAGTTCAACGAAACCGTTGAAGTTGCCTTCAAACTCGGCGTGGACCCCAAGCAATCCGACCAGATGGTCCGTGGCACCGTTCCCCTCCCTCACGGCAGCGGCAAGACGGTCAAAGTGCTTGTTTTCACCCGCAACGGCGATGCCGCCGATGCCGCCCGCGCCGCCGGCGCTGAATTTGTTGGTTTCGAAGAATTGATCAAGAAATGCGTCGAAGGCTGGTCGGACTTTGATGTCGCCATCGCCACGCCTGAAGCCATGATTGAAGTGCGCAAACTCGGCAAGGTCCTCGGGCCGCGCGGTTTGATGCCGAACCCCAAGACCGGCACCGTCACCGATGACACCGCCAAGGCCGTCAAGGAAGTCAAGGCCGGTCGCGTGGAATTCAAGCTCGACAAGGCCGGCAACGTCCATGTCCCCATCGGCAAGGCGAACTTTTCCCCCGCGCAAATCGCGGAAAACGCCCGCGCCGTCATCGAAGCCGTCGCCAAGGCCCGCCCGGCCAGCGTCAAGGGCTCCTATCTCCAGAGCTGCACTTTGTCCGCCACCATGAGCCCGCCGGTGAGCGTGGATGTCCGTGAATTTTTGGCGGCGGCCTGATAACCCTGAATTTTACGAATCATGCGTGCTGAAAAACAATATCTCACCCGGGAATATGCGGCCCGGCTCAACGCCTCGCCGTTCTTTATCGTTGTTGATTACAAGGGCCTCAAGGTCGGTCCCATGACCGACCTGCGCAAACGCCTTAACAAGGCCGGCTCGGAAATTCACATCGTCAAGAACTCCATCTTCCGGCTCGCCGCCAAGGAAGCCGGCGTCGCCGACATGAACGGTTCGCTTACCGGCCAGATGGCGGTCGTCACTGGCCAGAAGGACATCTCTGCCGCCGCCAAGGTCGTCAAGAATTTCAACGCCGAATTCGACAAGCTCAAGATCAAGTTCGGTTATCTCAACAACAACCGGCTGGAATCGCCGGACATTGTTGCGCTGGCGGACCTGCCGTCCATCGAGGTCCTGCGCGGCAAGCTGCTGGGATTGCTCCAGACGCCCGCCACCAAGCTGGTGGCGCTGCTCAACACGCCCGCGAGCCAGCTCGCCCGCGTGCTGCAGGCCCGCGTGGACAAGGGCGAGGCATGATTTTTTGTTCTCCAATGAGAATGAGAACCAAAACGACTTCATTCCGCCTCGAATGGCGGGATGGAAAACAAACATAACAACAAAGTAAATCGTCGGCCTGCAGGCTGGAGGCTTAAAGCATCCGCGGCCGCGGATGGCGACGAGACTGAAAGGTAACATGGCTGAACTGGCAACAATCGTAGAACAACTGAGCAAATTGACCGTGATCGAGACCGCTGAACTCGTGAAACAACTTGAAACCGCGTGGGGCGTCACTGCCGCCGCGCCCGTCGCCGTTGCCGCCGCTGGTGGCGCTGCCGGCGGGGCCGCCGCCGCTCCCGCCGAGGCCAAGACCGCCTTTGACGTGATCCTCGTCTCCGCTCCTGCGGACAAGAAGATCTCCGTCATCAAGGCCGTCCGCGAGGTCAAGGCCGGTCTGGGCCTGGCCGAGGCCAAGGCGCTGGTCGAAGGCGCTCCCAAGCCCGTGCTCGAGGGGGTTCCCAAGGCCGAGTCCGACAACGCCAAGAAGAAACTGGAAGAAGCTGGCGCAAAGGTCGAGGTCAAGTAATAACCGGGTTTTGCCGGGGCCGCGGGAGTCAATCCCGCGGCCCGGCCGCCTGGCGCTTTTGACAAACTGAATCGGAAGAAGCAGATTATAAAGTATATTTTTTATCGAAACCGCGATGAGCGGTTTTTGTCCGGCAAGTTTTCCCCGCCCGCCGCGGGGGTGCTTGTCTTTTGTCGTTTACTGAAAACAAAATGCCCGGCGATGTTGCCGGGCGCCATATAAGGTCCAAATGCCATCGCGATCAACTGAACGCATCAACTTCGGGAAAATCAAAGAGATCATCGCCCCGCCGAACCTGATCGAATTGCAGACCAATTCCTACAAGGAATTCCTGCAGGCCGAGATCGCCCCTTCCCGCCGCAAGAACTTGGGATTGCAGGCCGTGTTCACCGAGGTCTTTCCCATTGAAAGCTACGACGGCAAGTGCGTCCTTGATTTTCACAGCTACGAAATCGGCGAGCCCAAGCTCGACTGGCTGGAGTGCCTCCGCGAAGGCCTCACCTACGGCGCGCCGCTGTACGTCACCTTCCTCCTCAAGGAGGAAAAGGGCGGCAAGGAGGAAAAAGTGTTCATGGGCGAACTGCCCCTCATGACCCCGCAAGGCACGTTCGTCATCAACGGCGCCGAGCGCGTCATCGTCAGCCAGCTCCATCGTTCCCCCGGCCTGGCCTTTGAGGAAACCCAGCATCCCAACGGCAAGAAGCTCCATTCCTTCCGCATCATCCCCGACCGCGGCTCATGGTACGAGGCCCAGTTTGACACCAGCGATTTGCTTTACGTCTATCTCGACCGTAAAAAACGCCGCCGGAAATTCCTGACCACCACTTTCTTCCGCGCCCTGGGCTACGGCTCGGACGCCGACATCCTTGAGCTCTTCTACGAAATCGAGGACCTCACGGTCAAGGAAGCCGAAAAACTTGAAGACCTGCAGAACAAGGTGCTGATTGAGGACGCGCTGGATGCCGACAAGGGCATCGTGGTCGCGCGCGCCTTCGAGCCGCTTTCCAAGGCTGTCGTCAAGCAGATTGCGGAACTGGGCATCGCCAAAATCCGCGTCGTTGATACGACCGTGGATGATGGAATCATCATCAAGTGCATGAAGAAGGACCCCGCCAAGAACGAGGAGGAGGCCCTGAAGGACATTTACCGCCGTTTGCGTCCCGGTGATCCGCCGACTGCTGCCAATGCTCGCGCGCTCATCAAACGCCTGTTCTTCGATCCCAAGCGTTATGACCTCGGCCGCGTTGGTCGCTACAAGATCAACCAGAAACTCGGCATCAAGGGCGGCGATTCCCGCATCTTGACCAAGGACGACCTCGTCGCCGCGACCAAGTATCTCCTGCGCCTCAAAAAGGGCGAAGGCAGCCTGGACGACATTGACCATCTCGGCAGCCGCCGCGTCCGCACCGTCGGCGAACTCCTCGCCAACCAGTGCCGCGTCGGCCTGGCCCGCACCGAGCGCCTCGTCAAGGAGCGCATGACCCTGTTCGATCAGGGCATGGAAAGCATGGCCCCGCAGAAGCTCATCAATCCCAAGGCGCTCTCCGCCGTCATCCGGGATTTCTTCGGCCGCAGCCAGCTCTCGCAGTTCATGGACCAGATCAATCCGCTGGCGGAACTCACCCACAAGCGCCGTCTTTCAGCCCTCGGGCCTGGCGGGTTGTCCCGTGACCGTGCCGGCTTTGAAGTGCGCGACGTTCATCCGTCCCATTACGGCCGCATCTGCCCGGTGGAAACGCCCGAAGGCCCGAACATCGGCTTGATCGCCTCGCTCGCAACCTTTGCGCGCATCAATGACTTCGGCTTCCTCGAAACGCCTTATCGCAAGGCGGACGACGGCCGCGTCACCAATCATATTGATTACCTCACCGCCGACCGCGAGGAGGCCTTCATCATCGCCCAGGCCAATGCGCCGATTGATGACAAGGGCCATTTCCTCACGGATCGCGTCATGTGCCGCGGCCGGGGCGACTTCATCGACGTCGAACCCAAGCGCGTCGATTACATGGATGTCTCGCCCAAGCAGCTCGTCTCCGTCGCCGCCAGCCTCATCCCGTTCCTCGAACACGATGATGCCAACCGCGCCCTGATGGGTTCCAACATGCAACGTCAGGCCGTGCCGCTTCTCGTCACCGAGGCGCCGCTCGTCGCCACCGGTCTTGAAGAACGCGTCGCGCGCGATTCCCGCGCCGTCATCGTCGCCGAGGAAGCCGGCAAGGTCGCCTCCGTGCTGGGCAGCCAGATCATCATCACCGAGGACGGCAAGCTCCCCGAGAGCAAGAAGAAGATCAAGCACAGCCCCGAAAGCGGCGTGCACGTCTATCCCATCCGCAAATTCATGCGTTCCAACGCCGCCACCTGCATCAACCAGAAAATCCTGGTCAGCAAGGGCGACTCCGTCAAAAAGGGCCAGGTCATTGCCGACGGTCCCTGCACCCAGGGCGGCGAACTCGCCCTCGGCCGCAACGTTCTCTGCGCGTTCATGCCGTGGAACGGTTACAACTTCGAGGACGCCATCCTCATCAGCGAGCGCATCGTCAAGGACGACGTGTTCACTTCCATTCATATTGATGAATTCGAAGTCGGCGCCCGCGACACCAAGCTTGGCCCCGAAGAAATCACCCGGGACATTCCCAACCTCGGCGACGAGGCCCTGAAGAACCTCGGCCCCGACGGCGTCATCCGCGTCGGCGCGGAAGTGAAACCCGGCGACATCCTCGTCGGCAAAATCACGCCCAAGAGCGAAACCGAGCTCGCCCCCGAGGAGCGCCTGCTGCGCGCCATCTTCGGTGAGAAGGCCGCCGACGTGAAGGACACCTCCCTCAAGGTCCCCTCCGGCACCTACGGCATCATCATGGATGTGAAGGTCTCGGCGAAAAAGGAATCCGAGCAGGGTTCCCGCACTGTCGCGACCGAGGAGAAGAAACACTCCCGCGAAGTCGAGGAAGAATATAAGAAAAAGACCGAGGAATTGCGCGAGCAGCTCACGGAATCCTTGAGCAACATCCTGCTCGGTGAAAAAATTCCGCTCGATGTCGTCAACTCCGAGACCGGCGAAATCATCATCCCGGCCAACCGCAAAATCACGAAGACCCTCCTGCGCAAGCTCGCGGGCGTCTATGACCGCATCGAAATTGATCCTTCGCCCATCCGCAACAAGATCAATGAAATCATCGGCAGCTTCAAAAAGAAGTTCGATGACATGCAGATGCAGTACGACGAGGAAATCGAGCGCGCCGAATCCGGCGACGGTGTCGATACCGGCATCATCAAGTCCGTCAAGGTCTATATCGCCTCCAAGCGCAAGCTCTCGGTCGGTGACAAAATGGCCGGCCGCCACGGTAACAAGGGCGTCGTCGCCAAGATCGTCGCCGAAGAGGACATGCCGTTCCTCGATGACGGGACACCGGTGGACATCGTCCTCAACCCGCTGGGCGTGCCTTCGCGCATGAACGTCGGTCAGGTGCTTGAAACCCACCTGGGCTGGGCCGCCAAGTTGCTGGGACTCCGTTTCGCGACGCCGGTCTTTGACGGCATCAAGGAAAAGGAAATCCGCGGCTACCTCAAGGAAGCCAAGCTGCCCGAGCACGCCAAGACCAAGTTGATTGACGGGCGCACCGGCCAGGCTTTCGACCAGGAAATTGTCGTCGGCTACATTTACATGATGAAGCTCGGCCATTTGGTGGCCGACAAGATTCACGCCCGCGCCGTCGGTCCCTATTCGCTCGTCACCCAGCAGCCGCTGGGCGGCAAGGCGCAATACGGCGGCCAGCGCTTCGGCGAAATGGAAGTCTGGGCCATGGAAGCCTATGGCGCGGCCTACACGCTGCAGGAACTGCTCACCGTCAAGTCTGACGATGTCCAGGGCCGCACGCGCATCTACGAAAGCATCGTCAAGGGCGACAACAGCCTGGAAGCCGGCGTGCCGGAATCCTTCAACGTGCTGGTCAAGGAAATGCAATCGCTCGGCCTTGACGTGAAGGTTGGCTATTCCAACCCGATTGATCAACCCGCCGAGCCCGCGTCTCTGACGGCCGTGTGAACGAATTGATTTAAAGAAAAGAATTCAGGGCGAGACCATTCGCCGTAAAAATTAAAAAGTATGATTAGCACCAAAGAAAGCGCCCGCGAGCTGCTGGGTCTGGACAAGGTCAATCAGGTGGAATATGTCGCGATCTCCGTCGCGTCGCCCGATGCCATCCGCTCCTGGTCCAAGGGCGAGGTCAAGAACCCCGAGACCATCAATTACCGCACGTTCAAGCCGGAAAAAGGCGGCCTGTTCTGCGAACGCATCTTCGGCCCGGTCAAGGACTGGGAATGCTCCTGCGGCAAGTACAAACGCATCAAGCATCGCGGCGTCGTCTGCGACCGTTGCGGCGTCGAGGTCACCCTTGCCCGCGTCCGCCGCGAACGCATGGGCCACATCGAACTCGCCGTGCCGGTCTCGCACATCTGGTTCTTCAAGTGCATGCCCGCGCGCATCGGTCTCGTCCTCGACATGACCGCCCGCAACCTCGAGCGCGTCATTTACTACGAGGATTACATGGTGATCGATCCCGGCTCGACCCCGCTCAAGCAGCATCAATTGCTGAGCGAGCACGAATACCGCGAAGCCAAGGAAACCTACGGCGTTGAAGCGTTCGTCGCCAAGATGGGCGCCGAGGCCGTGCGCGAAGCCATGATGCGCGTCGACCTCGCCAAGCAGATTGAAATGCTCGGGGTCGCCATGACCGAAACCAAGAGCAAGCAGATCCGCAAAAAAATCGCCAAACGCATCAAGCTGCTACAGGGCCTCCTCGCCTCCAAGAGCCGGCCCGAATGGATGATCCTCACCGTGCTCCCGGTCATTCCGCCGGACTTGCGCCCGCTGGTGCCGCTCGAAGGCGGCCGCTTCGCCACGTCTGACCTCAACGATCTTTATCGCCGCGTCATCAACCGTAACAACCGGTTGAAAAACCTGCTTCAGCTCAAGACGCCGGAAGTCATCATCCGCAACGAAAAACGCATGTTGCAGGAAGCCGTGGACGCGCTGTTCGACAACGGCCGTCATGGCCGCGCTGTCACCGGCGCCGGCAACCGTTCCCTAAAGTCCCTGAGCGACATGCTCAAGGGCAAGAGCGGCCGGTTCCGCCAGAACCTGCTCGGCAAGCGCGTGGATTACTCGGGCCGTTCCGTCATCGTCATCGGCCCCGAACTGAAACTTCATCAATGCGGGTTGCCCAAGAAGATGGCGCTCGTGCTGTTCGAGCCGTTCATCATCCGCCGCCTGAAGGAACTCGGCTATGTTCACACTGTCCGTTCGGCCAAGAAGATGATCGAACGCCAGACCACCGAGGTCTGGGACATCCTTGAAGAAGTGACCAAGGGGCATTCCGTCCTGCTCAACCGCGCCCCCACGCTTCACCGCCTCTCCGTCCAGGCGTTCGAGCCGATCCTCATCGAGGGCGAGGCCATCCGTATTCATCCGCTCGTCTGCACCGCCTACAACGCGGACTTCGACGGCGATCAGATGGCCGTCCACGTCCCACTGTCAGTTGAGGCGCAAATGGAGGCCCGCCTGCTCATGCTGGCGCCGAACAACATCTTCAGCCCGTCCAGCGGCAAGCCCATCATCACGCCAACCCAGGACATCACGCTCGGCTGCTATTATGTCACCGCCGAACCGCGCAATGCCGCGCCCGCCGGCGAATCCGTCAAGCTGTTCGGCAACAAGACCGAAGTCGTCTTCGCTTATGCCGACGGCGCCGTCGGCACCCATGACCGCATCCGCATGGCCAACCCTGACTACGGCGTCAAGACCGAGTACGGCGATTCCGAGAAGAAGGTCATCGATACCACCGTCGGCCGCGTCATCTTCAGCGAAATCTGGCCTGATGAAATGGGCTTCCCGAACAAGGTTGTGGGCAAGTCCCAGCTCGGCGACCTCATCTGGAAGTGCTACAAAATCTGCGGCCACGAGAAAACTGTCGTCACCCTTGACCGGCTCAAGGAACTCGGCTTCCGTGAGGCCACCCGCGCCGGCGTATCCATCGGGATCGACGACATGATCATCCCGAAGGAAAAGACCCACGAGATCGCCACCGCCCAGAAGCAAATTGCGGAAGTCGAGAAGCAGCATCGCAAGGGTGTCATCACCTCCGGCGAGCGTTACAACAAGATCGTGGACGTCTGGACGCATTGCACCGACCAGATTTCCGGCGTCATGCTCAAGACCTTCGACCAGAACCAGGGCAAGCGCGAATACAATCCCATCTCGTTGATGGTGGATTCCGGCGCCCGTGGTAACAAGCAGCAGGTCCGCCAGCTCGCCGGTTTGCGCGGCCTCATGGCCAAGCCCAGCGGCGAAATCATCGAGAAACCCATTCTCTCCAACTTCCGCGAGGGCTTGACGGTGCTCGAATATTTCATCTCCACCCACGGCGCCCGCAAGGGTCTCGCGGACACCGCCCTCAAGACGGCCGACTCCGGTTACATGACCCGCAAGCTCGTGGACGTCGCCCAGGACGTGATCATCCGTGATCGCGATTGCGGCACCACCAACGGCATCTGGGTCCAGGCCATCTATGAGGGCGAGGACGAAGTGGTCAAGCTCGCCGAGCGTCTCGTCGGTCGTTGTTCCTCGGACGACGTCCATGAACCGAACAATCCCAAGGTCGTTCTCGTCAAGGCGGGCGAGGAGATTGATGAAATCAAGGCCAAGGCCATCGACAATGCCGGCCTCGAGCGCGTCAAGATCCGTTCCGTGCTCACCTGTGAAAGCAAGCAGGGCGTCTGCATCAACTGCTATGGCCGCAATCTTGCCACCGGTGCCAAGGTCAAGCTCGGCGAAGCGGTCGGCATCATCGCCGCCCAGTCCATCGGCGAACCCGGCACCCAGCTCACGATGCGCACGTTCCATACCGGCGGTGTCGCCGCGGGCGTGTTCAAGCAACCCGTCATCAAGCCGAAATTTGACGGCTTGATCCGTTACAACGAAATCCGTTCCGTGGAACTGGAAGACGGCAACAACATTGTCCTGAACAAGAACGGCTCCGTTTCCATTCTGGCCGACGACGGCCGCGAACTCGAGGCCCACAATGTCGTCATCGGTTCCGTCATCTCCGTGCCCAACGGCGGCCGCGTCAAGAAGGGCGACACGCTCGTGCAATGGGACCCGCACAACGTCCCGATCCTTTCCGAGAAGGCCGGTCGCATCAAATTCCACGACATCATCGAAGGTGTCACGATGAAGCAGGAAGTGGACGAGGCGACGGCGCAGGAAGCCATCGTCATCATCGAGCACAAGGAGGATTTGCATCCGCAAATCGTCATCTCCGATGACAAGGGCGAGACCATCGCCAGTTATCCCATTCCTTCCGGCGCGCACATCGTCGTCAATGCCGGCGATAAAATCGTGGCCGGCACGCTCATGGCCAAGACCCCGCGCAAATCGGCCAAGACCAAGGACATCACCGGCGGTCTGCCGCGCGTTGCGGAATTGTTCGAGGCCCGCCGTCCGAAGGACGCCGCGGAAATCTCCAAGATCGACGGCATCGTTGACTTCGGCCCGAGCGTGCGCGGCAAGCGCTGCATCCTCATCAAGGACCAGCAGACCGCGGTGGAGGAGGAACATCTCATCCCCATCGGCAAGCACGTCATCGTCTTCAAGGGCGATTACGTCCGCAAAGGCCAGCAGATGACCGAAGGCCCCGTTGACCCGCATGAAATTCTGGAAATCTGCGGGCCGCAGGAATTGCAGGAACATCTCGTCAACGAAGTGCAGGAGGTTTACCGCCTCCAGGGCGTGACCATCAATGACAAGCACATCGAGATCATCGTCCGCCAGATGCTCCGCAAGGTGCGCATCACCGAACCCTCGGACACGGTCTTCCTGTGGGGCGAACAGATTGATAAAATCGTGTTCGAAGAAGAAAACGCGCGCGTCGAGAAGATGGGCGGCAAGCCCGCCGAGGCGCAGCCGGTCCTGCTGGGCATCACCAAGGCCTCGCTGGAAACGGAAAGCTTCCTGAGCGCCGCGTCCTTCCAGGACACCACGCGCGTCCTGACCGAGGCCGCGACTCTGGCCAAGGTGGATTACCTCCACGGCTTCAAGGAAAACGTGATCATGGGCCATATCATTCCGGCCGGAACCGGCTATGATTATCACCGCAAGGCCCACCTGAAGCCGCTCGTGGAAATCATCGAAGAACCCGCGCCGGAGCCGGTTTTGGCCGCGGACAACCCGCTGGCCGTGTAACCCGCAAAAAAGAACTAAATACTAGTTGCAACTCATGTTCGCTTTGCTATTATCCGCGCTCCGTTTCCCCGGTTTCGGGAAACCTGACGCAAACAGTTGAAATGCCGACAATTAATCAATTGGTCCGCAAGGGCCGCAGCAAGTTAAAGCACAAGTCCAAGTCACCAGCCTTGGAAGTGGCGCCCTTTCGCCGGGGCGTGTGCATCCAGGTCATGACCCGGACACCCAAGAAACCCAATTCCGCGATGCGCAAGGTGGCCAAGGTCCGGTTGACCAATGGCTACGAAATCATCGCCTACATCCCTGATGAAGGTCACAACCTCCAGGAACATTCCATCGTCCTCGTCCGCGGTGGCCGCGTGAAGGACCTGCCCGGTGTGCGCTATCACATCGTCCGCGGCACCTTGGACGCCGCCGGCGTCGAGAAGCGCCGCGTCAGCCGTTCCAAATACGGCGTCAAGCGTCCCAAGGCGGCCAAGGCCGGTGCCGCGTCCGCCGACGCCAAGAAATAATTTTATATGTCCCGACGCCGTCAAGCAACCAGAAGGCCGGTCATGAAGGACGCGAAATTTGGCAACACGCTTGTTTCGCGCCTCGTCAACACCGTCATGCAGAGCGGGAAGAAAAGCCTCGCTCAACGAATCGTTTACGGAGCCTTCGACCAGATCGCCGAAAAGAACCCGGCTTCCAATCCGCTGGAAGTACTGCAACGCGCGGTTGACAATACCAAGCCGAGGCTCGAAGTTAAGGCCCGCCGGGTTGGCGGCGCGACCTACCAGGTCCCGGTTGAAGTCACGCCGGACCGGCAGTTCGCCCTGGCCCTGCGCTGGCTCGTTGATTTTGCAGACGCGCGCAAAGGCATTCCCATGAAGGAAGCCCTGGCCGCGGAAATTCTCGAGGCCTTTCAAGGCCAGGGAAATGCGATTCGCAAGCGCGATGAAGTGCATAAGATGGCGCAGGCCAACAAGGCCTTCGCCCACTTCCGCTGGTAGGTTGGCAGACGGTTAACGCGCCCCGAAGGCCGAAAATCTCGGGGCGTTTTTATTCTCTAAAATTGAGATGGCAGCTGTAATGGAAAACGAAAAGTCAGTGAATGCGCCGGACCGGCAGTACACGCTGGAACGCACGCGCAACATCGGCATAGCCGCGCACATCGATGCTGGTAAGACCACCACCACCGAGCGCATCCTCTTTTACACCGGCCTCATCCACAAGATTGGCGACGTTGATGACGGCAATACCGTCACCGACTGGATGGAGCAGGAACGCGAACGCGGCATCACGATTACCTCCGCCGCCGTCACCTGTTTCTGGAAGCAAAAGCCCGAGGAAGGCCTGGCCAAGCTTTACGCCGGGCTCGACAACCGCGTCAACATCATCGACACCCCCGGCCACGTGGATTTCACCGCCGAAGTCGAACGCTCCATGCGCGTGCTGGATGGCGCCGTCGCCGTGTTCTGCGGCGTTGCCGGGGTGCAGCCCCAGTCCGAGACTGTCTGGCGCCAGGCCACCAAATATCACGTTCCCCGCATCGCCTTCGTCAACAAGATGGATCGCACCGGCGCGAACTTCGAGAATGCGCTCAGCGACATGCGCAAGAAGCTCAACGCTTATGCCTTTCCCATCTTCCTCCCTATCGGGGCCGAGGAAAAATTTGAAGGCGTCATTGATATTGTCAACCAGAAGGCCATCGTCTGGGGGCCGGGGGACATTGCCAACGAAGGCCTGAAATACGAGATCAAGGAAATTCCCGCCGACCTCAAGGAAAAGGCCGCCACCGCCCTCCGCGAACTCATCGACGCCGTTTCCAACAAGGACGACGCCCTCGCTGAACTGGTGCTCGAGGAAAAACCGATTGATCCGCTGGTTCTCAAGGCGGCCATCCGCCGTCTTACCTGCAAGATCGAACTCGTGCCTGTGCTTTGCGGTTCCGCCTTCAAGAAGAAGGCCGTGCAGGTGTTG
>DATMLG010000503.1:0-5834 GCA_035570675.1 Verrucomicrobiia bacterium
ATCGGCCCCACACCGCCGGGATTGGGCGTGATTTTTCCCGCCACCGGCTGCACCGCTTCAAAATCCACGTCCCCCACCAGGCGCGTCCCGCTCTTCGCCGTCGCGTCGTTCACCCGGTTCACCCCCACGTCAATCACCACCGCCCCGGGCTTCACCATCTCCGCCGTCACAAATTTCGCCACCCCCATCGCCGCGATCAATATGTCCGCCCGCCGGCAATGCGCCCTGATGTCCCGCGTCTGCGAATGGCAGATCGTCACCGTCGCGTTCGCGTGCTTCGCCTTCTGGCAAAGTATCGCCGCCATCGGTTTGCCCACAATGTTTCCGCGTCCCAAAATCACCGCCTCCGCGCCTTCCGTCCGCACCTGCGAACGCACCAGCAATTCCAGCACCCCCGCCGGGGTGCACGGCATGAAACCGCTCGTGTCGCCCAGCATCAGCTTGCCCACGTTCACCGGATGAAAACCGTCCACGTCCTTTTGCGGCGAGACCGTCGCATACACCGTCGCCTCGCGAATATATTTCGGCAGCGGCGCCTGCACCAGTATTCCATGGACGCGCGCGTCCGCGTTCAACCGCCCCAGCAGCGCCAGCAATTCCTCCTCCGTCGTCTCCTGCGGCAGAACGTGCGTCTCGGAAAAAAAACCAAGCTGCGCGCATGCCTTCTCCTTCATGCCCACATACACCCGGGACGCCGGGTCTTCGCCCACCCGCACGAACACCAGGCCCGGCTGCACCCCGCGCGCTTTCAGGACGGCAACCCGCCCGGCGGTCTCATTCTGAACCTGGCTCGCGATGGCCCGTCCATCAATGAGGTTCGCCGCCGGCATCATCTCGTGATGATCTGGATTTTCTGGATCGTCAGCACCGGCGTCGAGGGCCAGCGCTCGTCCAGCGATTCCACGCCCGTGACCAGCACCTTCTTGCCCCGCCAATGCTCCAGCACCAGGTTCGGCGAGGTCGTGTACAAATAATCAATCGCGCGGCCGTCATCCAGGCTTTCCAGTTGAAAATAAGTCGGCGCCTGGACACTCACCGTGTCGCCCACGCTGCCTTCACGCGTAACCACGCGCTCGGGCGCCGATGCGTCCGTTGCCCGCGCCGGCTCCGGCGCGGGCGTCGTCATCGCCATCCCCGTGCCTGTTCCCGGGCCCGTCGCGGGCGTGTTTGAACCCGGCGCTTCCGTGGCCGGCGTCACCGTCATTCCAGGGCCGCCGCCCACCGATGTAATTTCCGGCGCGGGCGGCGGAGTCGTCATGGTCACATTCACCGGCGGCGCCATTTCCTTGTGGTCGAGCAGATGCGCCGCCACAAAACCAAACGCGTTCGTTGGCGCCTCGATTTGTGTCCAGCCTTCCTTCGTATGCATCGCCTTCACCGCGTCGCCCTTGTGCAAAACACCCACGACGCTGTAATTCTCACCGGGCCCGCTGCGGACATTCAGCTTCGGCGGCGTCACGTTCTGGTTCGCGTCGATGAAATTGGCGGACACCCACACCGGCGTGCTGGCCGGCAGCGCGATCTGCACCCACTGCGCCGGCTCGTCCGGCTTCGGATGCGGCAGCACCACTTCCTTCATCACCGTCACCGCGTCGCCCTTTTGCAGGCGGAACACCACCTCGCTGTTGATGTGCGACTGCGCGCGCACGTTCACATTGTTCTGTTTGGAAACCGCCGTCTCGTTCTCGATGAACGGCGCGCCCGGCGCTTCGAACTTTTTCGCCTTGGCGGGCGCCTTTTTCTTCTTCTTGGCAATCTTCTTCGGCGGCTGGTTTGTGCTCGCGGAATCGTCCGGCATCGGCGCCGGCATCGGCGCTGCCGCCGGTGTGGCCATCGGGGCCGCCCCGGCGCTCGGCGCGGGCAGCGGCGGTGGCGCCGTGTTCGTTGTCGTCTGCGCGATCGCGCCCGTCGCCAGCATCGCCGCCAAAATCACTCCATATTTCTTTTTCATAATGTCACCGGGATGATAGTAGAGATTTAATCTCGGGTTCTGTCAATGTCCGCCATTTGCCGCTGGGCAGTTCCCCCAGCCTTATTTTTCCAATCTGCGTCCGCACCAGCCGGCTGATCTCCAGCCCCTGCGATGCAAACATCCGCCGCACTTCGCGGTTGCGGCCCTCGGCCAGTTCCAATTCCACCACGCTGTTCGAATTGTTCGCCGAAATCACCCGCGCCCGTTCCGCTTTCAACGTCTCGCCCGCGTCCAGCACGCCCCGCGTCAGCCGGCCCGTTATCTCCGGCCCCACCCGCCCCGACACCGTCGCCACATATTTCTTCCGCACCTCGTAGCGCGGATGCGTCAGGCGCAGGCTGAACTCACCATCATTCGTCAGGAAAATCAATCCTTCACTTTCGTAATCCAAACGGCCCACGGAGTAAAGATTGCTCCACTCCCCCGGCAGCAGGCTTCCGATCGTCCGTCGCTTGTGCTCGTCGCTCCGCGAACACACGTAACCCGGCGGCTTGTTCAACGCCACATACAGCTTCCGCTTCAACCGCACCGGCGTCCCGTCCACGCTCACCTTGTCCGACACCGGATCCACCTTCGCCCCCAGCTCCCGCGCCGCCCGGCCGTTCACCTCGACGCGCCCCTCCAGGATGATCTTCTCGCCCGCGCGCCGCGACGCCACCCCGGCCTCCGACAAAAATTTCTGCAAACGAACTTTCAATGGCCGTGCCTCGGAAATCCGGGCCGGCCGTCCCAACACCCGCGCCCGCCCAAGTGGTTCCGTCTCCCGGAATCCGTCACGCATCCGGCTTCGTCTTCCGCAAGCCCGTGATCCGGTCGCCCTCTTTCCATTGGCTCCGCTTCTTCAAAATACCCACCCGCTCAAAGCGCTTGAGCACATTTCTTTTTCCGCCCACTGTGGCGATTGCGCGCAGACTGCGATGCTGTGACATATAAAATTGTATGGTTGACCGACCCGCTTCCGCATGAAAGCAGACCCTGTTTCTATCACGCCCCCCGCCCCCCTGCCAATGGTTAATTTGTCCCCATCCAGTCCCTTCACAGTCATAATCTTAATCCTCCCTCCAATATGGGGTGCAGGCCATGTGCCCGTCCGGAAGGACTGGCAGTGCGCTGGCACCCTGCAAAAAATATTAAGCGCCACTATCGTGTATTATTGTGTTTTACCGTGTCGCGCCGTAGCCCGGCGGAGGCGGATCGTGTACATTTTAACCCAATCCGTCTTCAATATTGGGTGCAGGCTCCGCCTGCCCGCGAATTTAAATAAACCCTGTTTTTGTCGCAACCGGCGAGAAATCAAACTCTTATAGCTGAGAAATGGGGTGAAAAAACGTGACATAATGTGATAACCGTCGAAAAATCAATGACTTGCGTTGTAATCTTATATTCAATATATAAAATGCTTATCATAAATAACTTACGCATAAATGGCCGCTTTTTTGTGACTTGCTAAGTGAGAAATCAACGACTTACATCGATAAAAATCTGACCAACGTGCAAAACTTCCTCCCAACTCCACACCCCGAATTCCCCACCTCTGCGCCCCACGCCCATTGCCAGTCCGGAAGCACCACCCCGAGCTATTTTTATCAATCGTCATAAAACTTGCGCCAGCGTTTTTTTCTGCTCACTGCTTGCCGCTCACAGCTCACACGTTTTTAGATTGTCTGTTCTAACCCAACTTCGTCAGGTCGTCCTCCCTTTTCACTGCTCACTGCTTACCGCTCACTTTCCCAACTACTCCGACCGTCACTGCCCTGCATTCTCGATCACGACAGTTCGCTTGTCAAATAAAAGAGCCAAACCTGAAAGCAATGCTCTGTTCATCCTGTTTTCTCCTCGCGCCCTTCACGAAAAATCTTTCCCCGTTCCGTTCCTGGTTTCATTCCTTCCTGTCTTCATTATTAAAATTCCCTCCTCCTTCGCTCCCTTCGCCTGCCTTCGCGCGAAATCTTTCCTTCCCTTCTTGATAGTGGGTGAAGGCTGCGCCTTCCCGGAATGAGCTTGCCTCCCGCCCCGTTCCACGCGAAATTTGCCCCGGTCGGGCGATTGGCGCAGTGGTAGCGCAGCAGCTTTACACGCTGTGGGTCGGGGGTTCGAATCCCTCATCGCCCACCATTCCACCAGCGAGAGATTTTTCAGTGAGGAGCGACCACGGCAAAGCCGTTGAGCCGGAGGCTTTTTTGCAGTCGAGGACGAGGTTCGAGCCGAACACTTGCGAGGCAAGAACCCTCTTCTGTTGAAGAGAACCCGTAACAGCGATTTCACCCGCATTTCTTGCGGTCATGACCCAACTTTGGAACGGTTCGAGCCATGAGGCTCGACCGGCCGTGAGGGCGGCTCTTTCCTCCTCCAACGACTTCTTCCGGCTCATCAGCTTCGCCTTCTCGGCAGAGAACGTCTCGCGGTCAATCAGTTCATCGAGAAAGGAATCAAGCAGGCGTTGGAGCCGAGCATTGATCTTGGCAATCTCCTCGCGCTTCTGGGCAATGAGTGCGGCGGACGATTGGGCGGCGGTGCTTTTCTCTTCCTTAATCAGTTTCAGCATGCCGTCCGCCCAATCAGGCCGGAGCGCATACGAATGCAGGAGTGCGGAGATTTCAACATCAAGGGCTTCTTCGCGGATATACGGCTGCGAGCAGCGCACCGTCTTGTTTTTCTTGGTGCAGCGGTAGTAGGTGTGACCTTTCTGGATTTCGGCAGTCACGCTGCATCCGCAGCCGCCACAGCGAAGAAGGCCGACGAAGGGCTTCGGGACGGTGGTCGTTGTGCTTGGCGACCACCGCCAGCGGCAGTTCAGGACAGCGTCAGCCTGGTCAAAGAGGGCTTTGGTGATGATGGGCTCGTGCGTGCCCTCATGCACCTCCCCATTGTAGGTGAAATGGCCGTAGTAGATGGGATTCGAGAGGAGATGCGAGACAAAGCAGCGTCCGATTTTGTGCCCGTTCCTCGTGCGAATGCCGCGGTCGGTCAGGAACTGCCGCAGCGTGTCGAGCGTTTCCGTGCCGGCGGCGTAGCGTTCAAAGGCCAGCTTCACCAGCGGGGCGCGTTCGCGGTCAACGATGATCTTCTTGGTGCGGTAATCGTTCAGATAGCCGAACGGGGCGGCACTGGGGAATTCGCCGCGCCGGACTTTCTCGCGCAAGCCCCGCTTGGTGTTCTCGGAGAGTGAATCCACATAGTATTTGCTGAACCCGAATTCATTGTGGAGCATGAGCTTCCCCTGCGGGGTGTTCTCGAACCATGTGCGCGGGAATTTGAGGGAGGTCAGTTTGCCGGTGTCGAGCAGGTATATGATGCGCCCGCCGTCCATGCTGTTTCTCGCAAGGCGGTCGGGATGCCATGTGAGGATTCCCGCCGCTTCCCCGGCCTCGATCCGTCGGAGCATGTCATTAAATATGGGTCTCCCCGGCGTCTTGGCGGACTGCTTTTCGATGAGTTCGGCCACAATGGTCAATTTCTGGTCTGCCGCGAGTTCGCGGAGTTCGGAAAGCTGGGCGTCAATCGAGAGAACCTGCTTGTCCTCGACATCGGTGGATTTGCGGGCGTAGAGAAAATATGACGGCATAATCTTGAATGCGAATTGAGTATATCACGGAATGTATTTCACAACACGTTTTCGTGTTGTACAAGTTGAAATCGCAACCCGTGTTCGTCCTCGACTGCAAAAAAGCCTCCGGCTCAACGGCTTTGCCGTGGTCGCTCCTCACTGAAAAATCTCTCGCTGGTGGAATGGTGCGTCTTTTTGCCTCGGCTCGAATGTTTTTTCAAGGACAACGGCCGATTTCTTGATGAAAAATCGGCCTGTCCAGGGTATCCCCACACCTATCCTCACGGCGGGGATACCCCCTGATTCCAAATCAGC
>DATMLG010000504.1:0-3072 GCA_035570675.1 Verrucomicrobiia bacterium
CGCCTTTTCCGCCGGCAACCGCCGCCTCTGCAAACCAATAAACGCCGGCCGCTGCCATTTCATGGGTAGCACCCGCGTCTCGCGGGTCGCCTGGAGCGTCTCGCCACAGGCATCCTGTCTTGGCGCACCTCTCGTCCTTCAAGAGAAACAATCCGGCACTTCTGCTTTGCGTCTCCGCGCCTTTGCGCCTTTGCGTTAATTCGTGCATTGCAATCCCGGCCGTGGATTTAAATAAACCCTGCTTTTGGCGTAACCGGCGAGAAATCAATCTCTTGTAGCTGAGAAACAGCCTGAAAACTCGTGAAATCAGGCGAAAAATGGCGGCAACCGACGAAAAATCAACCACTTGCAGCGGCATTGATTTTTCATGTTGTAATCCTCTTGCCATCATAATCTTGTGCTCATTCGATCATTTTATGGTGCCCCCTTAAGTGAGAAATCAACGACTTACGTTGAAATATTCGTTGCCACCTCCTTTGGCAATCCGCAATCACTTGAAGCCGCGCTGTGTTGTGTTGTCCGTTGCTTTCATGATGGGTGCAGGCTCCGCCTGCTCTGCGGATGATTCTCGCAGCCGTGCGCCCGTTGGCTTAAAAATAAAATCCGATTCATAATGTCTCAATGGCTGTCCCGACCCGAAATACTTCAGGTCGTCCTCCTTACCGACACCGTCACTGCGCCGATACCATCTACCATCCCCGTCCAAATTTCCACTAAAAAATTATCGCAATTTGATCTCGCCTTCTCACTTGTCCGCGCGTAGTGCGGCATCAATGGCGACCCCGACGGGGTCGAGGAAATTAGCCCCGGGTAAGCGAGTCTGCGAGCGCCACCCGGGGTTAACGCGTAATAAAATTTTTACCTCGCCCCCTCTGAGGGGAGAGGGTGGCGCGCAGCGCCGGGTGAGGGGGCGCATCGAAGTGCGGATGATTCACCGATCTCGCAACCAAATCTCTGTCCCGATCGCAATGTCTCCCTTCTTGAAATTGGCCGGCAACACAATGACGACAGAACACCTCCGGTCTCTCCGATCCAAATGCTCAATCGCATCGACGTGCGTCACGATGCAAGAACCATCGGGTTTTCGCAACTCAATAGGGTCGCCCCGACTAACGGTAATCTCACTCAGTAAAGCATCGAAAATGCCCGGAAGGAGTATAGGAGCGCGTCCCTCAATATCGAGGACTTCTTCAACTTTTAAGAGTAGAGTCATAACTTACGCGTTCAATTCTTTCCTATCTGCAGCATCCGCGCAATCTGCAGACGCTCTTCCTTGGTGCCTTCGTGTCTCCGTGGTTCACTCCCGTTCCCCGTCCCTCTGCGCCGCGCCTTTACAAATCCAACTGCGCCTTCACCAACTGCGTCCAGAGCTGATACCCTTTTTCGTTCATATGCAACCGGTCCGCTGCGAACATCTCCTGACGCGGCTTGCCGTCCGCTCCCAGCATTGCGCTGTAACTGTCAATGAACACCAGCCCGTCGCCCTTCATCGCCGCAATCTGCCGGTTCGCTGATTCTATCTTCTCCCGCAAATGCCACCGTATCGGGCTGGGCTTGATCGAAATGAACGCAATCCGCGTC
Organism: Verrucomicrobiia bacterium; assembly: GCA_035570675.1. Lineage (GTDB taxonomy): Bacteria > Verrucomicrobiota > Verrucomicrobiia > Limisphaerales > Pedosphaeraceae > DATMLG01. Next base: position 1,582 of record DATMLG010000504.1, read on the forward strand.
TCCGGCAGCCGCGCCCGCACCGTTTGCACAAAAGCTTGGTAATCCGCCGCCACCTGTTCCGGCGTCCGGCCCTCCGCCAGATCATTGTCTCCCGCGTAAAATACAATCGTCCGCGGTTCGTATGGAAAAATAATCCGCTCCGCCAGCGCCGTCGAATCCGCGATCCGCGACCCGCCAAATCCCCGGTTGATGACACGCGCCCCCGGAAAATCCTTCGCCAGCGTCTTCCACAACCGGATGCTCGAGCTGCCCACGAACAAAATCCCGTGCTTCGACGGTGGATTCGTCCGATCGCTTGCCTCAAACGCCCGTATCTCCGGCTCCCATTTCGCGGTGCCATGTTGGTCCGCCGCCGGCGCCTCGGAAAAACCGGCCGCCAGCAGGAGACAAAGCAACCACCAAATGTGTTGTCGTGCTATCCTGGACATTGCGATAATTCTAATATAGACCCCGGAAAAATAAAGCAAAACTTATCAGCACTTGCTCCCACTCATTTCTCAAGGTCAACGATTACGCCCGGAGATTGCCCTCTGCAATGACATTCCACGTAGAAGTTATTGACCCTGAAGAAGATACGCCTACTGCATCGAGTTTTGGCTCATCACCCGGACGAGCCGCCCCTGCGAAGCCGCCTGCTCCTTGCTTGCCTGGGTGATTCCCCTCAGGTCCGCGTTGTATTGATCCGCCAAATCCTGGCTTTCGAAGCGCACATGGCTGGTATCCTGATTGTAACTCCAGTGGCCCCAGTTCTCGTCCAGCAAATCCAACACCGCCAGCATGCCGCGGCCGATTCGGTCGTCCTGCGAACGGATTTCCGTCACCACCGGCACTTGCACCGAGGAAGACTTGCGAAAACCGGCGATGGCGCTTTCAATCGTCGCCGGGGAAACATTCTGCCGCACCAGCTCCGCCCGGAAATTGTCCTCGCCGCCGCCCAGGAAATTTTTCAGGTCCGCATTGCATTTGATAAACTCCTCCACCACCGCCCGGCGTGACGCAATGGTCTCGCGCGAGGTCAGGTTGCTCGTGCTCAGCACCCGCGCTGCCGTCAGGTTTGACGACGCGACCTGATAGGCCTGTTGTAGCGTCTGGATGCGCGCCAGATAAGCCTGGCTGCCCTTCCACACCAGCGCGTCTTCACCCGCGCTTGATTTCGCGGCCTGGTCCAGCGCCTGGGAAAACTGCTTCAGGCTGGGCGCCGGCCCGTTGCTTTTCAACGACGCCACGGCCTGCTGGTTGAGGTTCTTGGCGGCGGCGGCCACTGTGTCAATGGCCTCTTCCCGCTGCGCCAGCGTTCTGGCGCGGGCATGGAGCGAATCGAGCATGCCGGGGGCGGTTGTCGATATTTGCCACCCGACAAACCCCAACCCCGCCAACGAGCACAGTGCAATCTTTCCCCGACCTCCCGGTTTCATCAGCAACAGGGCCAGAATGCCCATAATCAGGCCAACGAACATCAGAAGACAGGACACACCGCTGAAAACCATCGTG
>DATMLG010000505.1:0-3147 GCA_035570675.1 Verrucomicrobiia bacterium
GTCGGCGCGAGCCGCGTGCGCGACATGTTCGAACAGGCGCGCAAGAACACGCCCTGCCTGGTGTTCATTGATGAAATTGACGCCGTCGGCCGCAGCCGCGGTCATGGCCTCGGTGGCGGCAACGACGAACGCGAGCAGACCTTGAATGCTCTGCTCGTTGAGATGGACGGCTTCGACACGCACGAGGGCATCATCATCATCGCCGCGACGAACCGGCCCGATGTGCTCGACCCCGCGCTGCTGCGTCCCGGCCGTTTTGACCGCCAGATCACCGTGAACCTGCCGGACGTGCGAGGTCGCGAAGCTATTTTGAAGGTTCACGCCAAAAACGTGAAGCTGGATCCGACGGTGGATCTCGCCATCATCGCGCGCGGCACCCCGGGTTATTCCGGCGCGGAACTCGCCAATCTTTTGAACGAAGCCGCGCTGCTGGCCGCACGCACCGGCAAGAAAGCCGTCGGCATGCTTGAACTCGAGGAGGCCCGCGACAAGGTCCGCTGGGGCCGCGAACGCCGCAGCATGGCCATGACCGACGAGGACAAGAAGTTCACCGCCTGGCACGAGGCCGGCCACGCGCTGGTCAACGTCGTGCTCACGCACACGCACCCGCTGCACAAGGTCACCATCATTCCGCGCGGCCAGGCCCTCGGCTCGACCATGTTCCTGCCGAAGGACGACATCCTGAACCGCCGCCGCAAGGAATTGCTCGACATCATCGCCGTCACCATGGCCGGACGCATCGCCGAGGAGATTGTCTCGGACGACATTTCGTCCGGCGCCATGGGCGACATTCAGCAGGCCACGGGCATGGCCCGCGCCATGGTCACCCAATGGGGCATGAGCGAGAAGCTCGGCATGATCCAATATGGCGACAGCAGCGAGTATATTTTCCTCGGCCGCGAAATGCAGCGGAGCAAGGATTACAGCGAGCAGATCGCACAGGAAATTGATGCCGAGGTCAAACGCATCATCGACAACGCCTTCAAGGTCGCCAGCGACATCATCAGCGGCAACCGCGACAAGCTGGAAATGATCGCCCACGCGCTGCTGGAGTTCGAGACCTTGGAAGGCTCGCTGGTCGAGGAAATCGTCCGCACCGGAAAATTCACGCCTCCGCCGCCCACGCCCAAGGTGGATCCGCCCACCGGCGCGCAGGCCGTGACGCCGTTGCCCGAGACTCCGCCCAAGCCCGCGCCGCCGCATCTGCCCGGTCTGGGCACGCCCGCGCCTGCCGGCATTTGAATTTTTGGGGAACGAATGAAGGCGACCCCGGCGATCGTGGCAATCGCAGGCGTTGCGTTTGTTGCAAAATTTTCCTTTGGCCTAGGAATTGGTGAAGCCGAGATGGTTGCCATCTTTTCGACCTTGGTATTTCTCCGTAAACGGCAAATGTTCTGATGCCGCCGTACCGCTTGTCGCACGGTTGACTCCCTGCCGCTCCTTCCATTAGCCTCTCGCCCATGATTATTGCGCCCTCGCTGCTGGCCGCCGATTTCGGCCGCCTCGCCGCCGAATCCGCGCGCGTGGAAAAGGCCGGCGGCGACTGGCTGCACCTGGACATCATGGACGGCCATTTTGTCCCGAACATTTCGTTCGGCCCGGCCGTGGTCAAAACCATCCGGCCGTGCACCAAGCTTTTCTTTGACGTGCATTTGATGTGCTCCGCGCCGGAAATTCTGCTGGAACCTTTCGCCGCGGCCGGCGCCGACCAGATGAACGTGCACGTGGAACTGGGGGACGAGACGGTTACTTCGCTCATCTGGAAAATCAAATCGCTGGGAAAAAAGGCCGGTCTTGCCATCAATCCGCCCACGGACATCAGCCGTGCGCTGCCGCATCTCGGCGGGATCAGCGAGCTGCTGATCATGACCGTGAACCCGGGCTTTGGCGGGCAGGAATTTATCCACGAAACGCTGCCCAAGATCCAGAAGGCCTGGGATTGGCGGCGCGAAAAGGGGCTACAATATCACATCGGCGTGGATGGCGGCATCAATTACCAGACCGCGGCCGAGTGCGCGAGGGCAGGGGCGGATGCCTTCATCAGCGGCACCAGCCTGTTCGAGCAGCGCAGCCTGCGCGGCGCCATCGCGAAGATGCGCAATATCGCCGACGCGAACGCGCGCGGCAATAATCTGGACCTCAATGCCCGGCCGGCCGAAGCCAAATCCTGACGCGCCATGACGAACATTAAATTCGGCACCGACGGCTGGCGCGCTGTTATCGCGGACGATTTCACGTTTGCTAACCTGGGTCGCGTGGCCCAGGCGACCGCGGACACCTGGCTGACGCATCCGGTGGCTGAAACCGAAAGGAAAGTCATCATCGGCTACGACCGGCGGTTTCTATCGGACGGATTTGGCCGCCGCACCGCCGAGATTTTCGCCGACAACGGATTTGAAGTGGTGCTGACGTCCGAGCCGACGCCAACGCCCGCGGTTTCGCTTGCGGTGAAGCAGCACGGGGCGGTGGGCGGCGTGATGATCACGGCCAGCCACAATCCCGCGATATTTAATGGGTTCAAACTCAAGTCCTGGTATGGCGGGTCGTCTGAATCGTCCTTTTGCCAGGAAGTCGAATCGTTTCTCGACCGCAATCCCGTCAGGACCATTGAGCTGGCGGACGCGGTCAAGAACGGTGATGTGAAGGTGGAAGACATCCGTCCGGCGCATTATCGGGCAATCAAGAAGCTGGTGGACTTCAAATTGATTGCGAAGTCAAAGTTGCGGTTCGCACATGATGCGCTTTTTGGGGTGGGGGCGGGTTGCTTTGATGAAATGCTGGCGGGGACCTCGTGCCGGGTCACGACTTTGAACGGCGAGCACAATCCGCTGTTCGGGGGCATCAATCCGGAACCCATTGCAAAAAATTACGCGCGCAGTTCCGCTTACCTCCGCAAACATCCGCATGACATCTGCCTGGTCACGGACGGCGACGCCGACCGCATCGGCGGAATGGACGGGCACGGCCGGCCGTTGACGACGCACCAGTTGATTTGCCTGCTGCTGCACCATCTGGTCATCAACCGGAAGGGCAGGGGACGGGTCGTGAAAGCCCTCACCACGACTTCGATGGTGGACAAGATGTGCGCCGCATTCGGCCTGGAACTGGTGGAGACGGGCGTGGGCTTTAAATATGTTTGCGCCGAGA
>DATMLG010000506.1:0-16501 GCA_035570675.1 Verrucomicrobiia bacterium
CGACAACGAAACATTTGCCAGGGCCGCCAGCGTGGCCACCTGCATCGGCTGGTCAATGTGTGCAACCATATACGCGATGCAATGTTCGATTTTTCCAGCCGTGTCCTTTTCGCCAGTTCGTGAAAATTCGCCGAAACTCCCATCACCATTCGGGGGAAATACTTCACGTGGGGAAAGTTCCTCGCACCGGTTTGATTTGGTCAGCTCATTCGGTTTCATTTCAACAGATCGCGTTTGCAGCAAGCCATGCTGTTCGGGAATTAGTTTAGTACGTGAACTATATCGGCTTGAATGCAATTTGTCCAGTAATTAGTTGATTTGTTTAAAAAGGGGGGCATGCCTTTAACATTCGATTGGTTCACGCCAAGTCCCCAGTCTTGCTGCAGTTTTCCTCTAAAATGTGCCGTTTTATGACTTGAAGCCGGCGCTTTGAGCGAATAAGTTGTCAGGACGCGGGCCCGGACGTTAATTGGCGCAGGTTGGCGCGTGAATATTTTCAATTTTCGCATGGGCTTTTTACATGGCGGTTTCGCAAACAAATCCAGGCAGTGTTATGCGCAGGTTTGATCCAAACAACTTCAAGGTGGCCAGCAGTGAAACGGCACGGGACATCAACCGCCGGACCGTTCTGAACCTGGTGCGCAAACATCAGCCGATTTCACGGGCGAGCCTGGCGCGGCGCTCGGGGATGCAACGCAGCACGGTTTCCGCGATCACGGAGCAGTTGATCTCCGAGCGCTGGGTTGTCGAGGGCGCGACCGGCCATCTGCCGCGCGGCCGCAAGCCCACTTTTCTGCATCTCAATTCCAACCGCAGCGGCATCGTCGGGGTTGACGTCCAGCCGGAGGTGACCACGATCGCCGTTTGCAGCATGGACATGCAGATTCTGGCTCATGAGTCCATGCCGACCGGGCGCGAACCGGAAGAGTTTATCAAACGTCTTGGCGTCCGCGTCATGGATTTGATGCGCGCGTATCCAAAAAGCTCCTACGAAGGGATCGGGATCAGCGTGCCGGGGAGAATTGACATTGCTTCGCAGCGTCTGTCGTTTGCGCCAAACCTGCACTGGAGCGATGTGGATCTGGCGACACCGCTGAAAAAGCTGACCGGCCTTTCCGTGGAACTGGAAAATGCCGCAAACGCATGTGCGTTGACGGAGTTATGGTCGGGGCGGCACGGGGAAGGCCTCTCGAATTTGATTGCTGTCACCGTTTCCGATGGCATCGGCGTCGGGATGATCATGAACGGCCAGTTGTTGCGGGGCGCGCAGGGTGTCACCGGTGAATTTGGTCATGTGTCACTCGATGCGTCCGGCCCGGAATGCAGTTGTGGAAATCATGGTTGCTGGGAGGTGCTGGCGTCCAACGCGGCCGCGGTGCGCTACTATTCGGAATTTTCGTCCGTGGCCGGCTCGAAGACCCGCATGTCGCCCGTGCGGTTCAGCGACTTGATCCGGCTGGTTGAGCAGGGCGACCGGAAGGCATGCAAGGCGCTCGATCAGATGGCCCATCAACTTGGCGCTGGCCTGGCCATCCTTGTCACCGGTCTGGCGCCGGAGGTTTTGGTGGTGGTCGGTGAGGTCACCCGCGCCTGGGATCGGGTCGCGCCAATCGTCGCCCGCGCCATCAAGCAACGCTCGCGCACCCATGCACAAACGCGCATCCTGCCCACCGACCCCGAGACATGGCCGCGATTACGTGGCGCCCTGGCCTTGATAGCTGAAAAGCACTTTACGGCGCCGTAAATCGGTTCAATTTCAAACGGAACCCTGCAGGGCGAAGCACCGTGGCTTTGCGTCCAAGAGCCTGTAGCAACCTTTCCTCTTCGTTTCACAACCCTTGCAGAAATCGTGAGAAATCTGCTTGACGGCTGAGAGGTGCTGCCATAGAAGCTCTTACGCTTGATCCGGAAACTATGTTGGCGGCGCATTTTGGTGCTGTCTGCATCTGTTTTTTTTCCGGGCGCCAGCACATGAAAAATGCCATTCCAGCATTCTGTTGCGGTGCAGCCATTCTTGCATTATTTCCCCTGGTCTCCGTTGCCGGCGGTCCCACCGGCGGCGTGGTGGTTGGCGGTGCCGCAAACGGAACCATTACCGGACAGGGTACTTCCGTCACCACCATCAATCAGGCGGCGAATCAGGCCATCATCAACTGGCAGCAGTTCTCCATCGGCCAGGGTGACACGGTAAAATTCATCCAGCCTTCCGCCACCGCCGTCGCCCTCAACCGTATCCTTTCCGGCAATCCCACCGAAATCTACGGCTCGCTCCAGGCCAACGGCCGCGTCATCGTCATCAACCCCAACGGCATCATGGTCGGCCCGGGCGGGACGGTTGACACCAAGGGCTTCGTGGCTTCGACTCTGGACGTAACCGACGCCGGTTTCCTGTCCGGCGGCCCGCTCCTTTTCTCCGGCGCTTCCACCGCCGCCGTGCGCAATCAGGGCACCATCCAGGCGCTGGGCGGAGATGTTTTCCTGATCGCGCACACCGTGGATAATTCCGGCACCATCAACGCGCCGCAGGGCACTGTTGGCCTGGCCGCCGGCTCCGCGATCCAGTTGGTGCCGTCCGGTAACGAACGCATTTCCGTGCTCGCCGGCAGTTCGTCAGAACCTGCCGCTGTCGGCGTAAATAATTCAGGAACCATCGCTGCCGCCTCCGCGGAACTGAAGGCGGCCGGCGGCAACATCTACGCGCTTGCCATCAACAATGGCGGCGTGATCCGGGCCACTGGCATCGTCCAGCAAAACGGGCACATCTATCTTCGTGCCGCCGGAGGCAACATTCAGAATACCGGCACGCTCGCCGCGCAAAATGCCGACGGCTCGGGTGGAACGATTGTTCTCGATGGCGGCCACAACGCAACCGCGCCGGCGACAGTGACCAGCTCGGGCATCATTGATGCCAGCGGCCGCGCCCCCGGCGCCAGCGGCGGCACGGTCGAGATATTGGGTGACAACGTCGGTCTCTTTGACAACGCCCTGGTGGATGTAAGTGGCGATTCAGGCGGCGGCACGGCATTAATCGGCGGCGATCTGCACGGGGCAAATTCGGCGGTCCAAAACGCGGAGCACACTTACGTTGGCCGGGGCGCGGTCATCAAGGCGGACGCAATCAGCCAGGGCAACGGCGGTGAAATCGTAATATGGTCGGACGACGTCACGCGTGACTTTGGCTCGCTGAGCGCGCTTGGTGGGGCGATGGGAGGCAATGGAGGATTTGCTGAAGTATCGAGCAAGGGCGTGCTGGATTTTGACGGTGCCGCGAATTTCATGGCTCCGGCCGGTCTGGGCGGCACTCTTCTGCTTGATCCGCTCAACATCACCATTTCAACCGGCCCCCCCGCAAACATCACCGGGTTTAATCCTGGCACCGACAACACCGAGGCATTCGCCGATGACGGCGCTTTGAACAGCACATTCCAGCTCACCGGCAACCCCGCCACCAGCAGCTTCGGCGGGGTTGGCAATGGCGTCACCATCGTCCTTCAGGCTCAAAACAACATTACCGTCGCCAATGCCTTTAATCTGGCAATCGAGACCGGCAATAACAACGTCAGCCTCACCCTGCAAGCCGGCAACAACATCAACATCAATGCCGCCGTCACCGCCAGCGGAACTGGAACCCTCACCCTGAGCGCCAATGACAACGGCGGCGGCACTGCGACCGGGGTTGGCGCTGTCAACTTCGGTGCCTCGGGCAGTCTAGTGACGGCGGGACAGACCGTTAGCATCAGCGGCCAGAACATCACCGTCGGCGGCCTGGGCATCAATACGACGGGCGGCGCCAATGGCGCGGGTGGTAACGTAAATTTGAATGCTGGCGGCACGCTGGCCTTGAACGCGGCCATTGTGGCCGAGGGCGGAGTTGCCGCTGCCGCGGGTGCGGCCGGCGGCACTGTGACCTTGGGCGGCGCCACCATAACAACCGGCGGCGGTGGCAGCATCAACACTTCAGGCAGTGATGCCACGGCCGGGCTGGGGGGCGCGGGTGGTAACATCACTTTCAATTCTTCGACCGGAACTATCTCTGCGGGGAATTTGACGGCCAATGGGGGAACTGGTGTTGGTTCCGCCGGCGGCAGTGCCGGGGACATCCATTTAAACGCGGGCACCGGCATCACCTTGAACAATGACCTGATAGCGCTTGGTGGCAGCGGCACTTCCTTTGGCAACAACGGCCCCATCTCCCTCAACCCCACCGCCGGTGGCGCCAATCAAACCGCCGGCTCCCTTGATTCGGGCGGTTTGTTGCTCCTCGGAGCAGGTACCTTCAATATTACCGACAACGGCAACGCCGTCGGCACCATTGCGGCGAATGTGAATGGTTCGATCACTTATCTGGATGCCGATGCGCTGAACATCGGCAACGTACTGGGCCAGAACGGAATTATTTCATCTGGCAACGCCATCAATGTTTCCACAATAAATGGTGCGCTCAGTGTCGGCACGGGCGTCAACGCCGGGGCCGGCGCGGTAACTCTGGCGGCAGGCAGTTCCGGCAATGACAATCTCCTGACCATTGCTCCTGGCGTGACCGTGCAGGGCACCGGTGGCGTGACGCTCGCGGCCGACAACATGACCATTGATCCGACGGCAAGCATCAATGCCGGGACCGCAACTGCCAGCTTGCAACAATTTGAAAATGGCACGCTCATCCATGTGGGCGGCGCGAACGGTGCGTCAACGCTCGGCCTTTCGACCGCCGAGTTAAACACCGTCACCGCCGGCACGCTGCAGATTGGCAATGCGAACAGCGGCGCGCTCACGGTCGTCGCGCCCGTGACCGCTCCCGGTGCGATCAGCACGTTTGCGTTGCAGAGCGGCGGGACCATCACCCAGAACGCCGGCGACACCATCACCGTTGCCTCGCCTGGCATCCTCAGTTTGCAGTCGGGCACGGGCACCACCCTGAACGAGGCAAACCAGGTGGCCAACCTGAGCATCACCGGCGGCACCGCCCAGTTCACCGATGCGCAAAACCTGAACATCGCAGTCATCAACGATCCCGGCAAGACCATCACGCTCGCCGCCAACTCACCCGGCCTGACGCTCGGTGAAACCGGCTTCATCACCGCCGGCCAGTTGAACTTGAACAACTGGGGCGCCACCACCCTCAACCAAGCCAACCAGGCCGCCGTCCTCAAAGTTACCGGCGCCACCGCCGCATTCCAATACACCACCGCGGCGCCTACGCTTGACATCCAGGGCATCGCCGATGCCGGCCAGACCGTCACCTTTAACGGCAGCGGCAGCCCCGCGGTGACCGAATCCACCGGCATCATCAACGCCTCCGAGCTTGTCTTGAACAATCTTGGCACAACCACCTTGAACCAGGCCAACACCGTCGGCATCCTGACGGGTACGGGCCTGGCCGCGACACTCCAGTTCACCGACGCGCAGAACTTGGACATCCAAGGCTTCAGCGGCCCCGGCCAGACGGCCACATTGACCGGAAACACCGGCCTCACCCTGTCAGAGACCACCGGCACGATTCTTCTCGGCCAGTTGTTCCTCAAAAACTGGGGCACGACCACCCTGAACCAGGTCAATGTAATCGACCATTTCTCGGTGACCGGCGCGACCGGCACACTTCAATTTACTGACGATGACAACCTGGATATACTGGGAATCGGCGCGACCGGCCAGAACGTAACCTTGACGGCGGGCGGGATTGCTGTCTTGAGCGAAACGGCGGGCACCATCAATGCCAGCCAGTTGAATCTGGCCAACTGGGGCGCGACGACCCTTGGCCAGGCGAATCAAGTGGGCCAGCTCAGCGTGACAGGGCCGCCCGGGCCGCTGCAATTCACTGACGCCGCCAACCTTACCCTGCTTGGGATTGCAGATTCCGGCCAGAACGTGACCCTCACGGGCTCTGGCAACCCCACTCTCGGAGAGTCCCCGGGGATCATCACCGCCAGTCAACTGAACTTGAACAACTGGGGCGCGGCCACCTTGAACCAGGCCAACCAGGTCGGCGTGCTTACGGTTTCTGGCGCGGCGGGCGCTCTCCAATTTACTGACGCCAACAGCCTCGACGTCCAGGGCATTAGCGCGGCCGCCCAGACTGTGACATTGACCGCCAGTGGAATTGACACGCTGGGCGAATCCACAGGCACCATCACCGCCGGCCAATTGAACTTGAACAACTGGGCCGCCACCTCGTTGAACCAGAATAATCACGTGGCCGCCCTTGCTGCAACGGGCATCACCGGCTTGTTTGGCTTCACCACCGCCTCGACCCTTGACATCCGCGGCGTCGCTGATCCCAGCTTCGCCGTGACGCTCGCAAGCACTGGAAACAACACCGTTACCGAATCCACCGGCAGCATCAACACCACCCAGCTCAACCTGCAAAATCTGGGAACGACGACATTAAACCAGGCCAACACCGTGGGAAATCTTCAGGTCACGGGCGCGGGCGGTGCGCTACAGTTTACTGATGCCCAGAATCTCAACGTCGAAAACGTCGCCGCCACCGGCCAGTCGGTCACCATCGCCGCCACCGGTGACAACAACGAGTTGACGGTTGCCGGCGGGGACAACATCACCGGCAGCAGTGTCACGCTCGCCGGGGACCGAATTAATCTGGCCGGGACGGTGACGACTCCCGGCGTGGCCTGGCTCCATGAAAGCACGGCGGGGCGGCAGATCACCGTGGGAACGGATGATATCAGCGCGCCGACCGCTTCCGGAGGGACGCTCGGGTTGACTGTGGCTGAAATGAACAATGTGAGCGCCGGCACGTTGCGTGTGGGCGATGCCAGCAGCGGAAACCTGGCCGTGACCGTCCCAATCGCACCCGCCACATTTGGCACCCTTTCCTTGCAGAGCGGTGCCACCGTCAGCGAGGCGCCCGGCACCACAATCACCATCAACAACCTGGCGGTGCAGGCGGCTTCGGGGATCAACCTTGTCACCGCAAATCAGGTGGGCACGCTGGCGGCCAGTTCCGGCGGCCCAATCCAATTTGTCAATCTCGGCGCGCTGGCGATCGGCAGCGCCGATGGCATCAACGGCGTCTCGGCCAACAACAGCGCCATCAGCATCGCCACTGACAGCGGCGGATTGACGGTCAACAACACGCCCGCGGCCGCGGATGTCAATGCTGGCAGCGGCACAGTCAGCCTGACCACGGCGGCGGCCAACAATTTGCTCACCATCGCGGCCGGCGCCGGTGTGAACGGCACCGGAGGCATAGCTTTCACGGCCGATGACATGGCCATTTCCGGCCCGGTCAATTCCGGCCCGGGCAACACGGTATTCCAGCCCTTGAGCGCCGGCCACATTGCGAATCTTGGCCCGTCGTTCGTCGCCGGCGATCTCAATCTCAGCCAGGCTGAATTGAACGAAGTGACTGCAAATATTTTGCAGATCGGCAACAATGCCTCGGGCCCGCCGCTGGGAGTTGGCTTGGTCACCGCACCCCTCACCGTCAATCAGCTTTTGATCATCGGGGGAAATGCCAGCATCACCATTCTTTCCCAGCAACTCGCCGCGCTTTCCGCCGTGGAAATCCCCACACCCAAGCTTGACGTGGCGCAATTCAGCAGCGCCTCGCTTTCCCTTGATGAAGCGTCGAAAATTCTTCCCGCCGGCGCCATCGGCACCATTTGGCTGCAACTGCCTTTCCCGCACGAGAAAAAGCGGATATACAAGGTTGAGGAAGTGTCCAAGTGGACCAGCGGGCCGGTCGCGGCGGTCGGCGGCACCGCCGGGCCGCAAACACCCAAGTGATGTTTCATCTGGTTGAGCGTGAATCAAAATCATGATCACAATCGAAGGGCAAAAACCGGCGCCGGGCCGCGAAGGACGCCGGGCCGTCAGGGGCGGTTGAACAGTTTGTGAGCATGAAGAAACTATCATTGCTGATGGCCGGCCTGTTGGTGTCGGGATCATGCGCGCTGGCGCAGGGTGTCAATCAAATGGCCCCGTCAGATGTCACCCCGAAGGCGCCCGTCAAACCGGAAGGAGCGCCGGCCATACCCGAACTTCCCCAATCCCCGCGTTCTCCCGAAGGCGACAAGCCCATCAACCCCGACCAGCCCGGCCTGACCATCAAGGCGGTCATTATCGTGAGCACCAACTCGGAAATTCAGGATGCGGGCGTGCCGGCCACCAACGGCGTGATCGTGCGGAACATTCCATTTCTGAGCGGACCCGATTTTCAGAAGGTCGTCACTCCGTTTTTGGGCAGGACTTTGACCGAAAACGCCATCCGGGACATTCAGGACGCCATCATTTTATATTGTCGCAACCGCGGCAAGCTGCTCGTGGATGTGGTGCTGCCGGAGCAAAGCATTGACAACGGCGTGCTTCAACTCTGGTTCCTCGAAGGCAGGGTCGGCAAAATCGAGGTGAACAACCCCGGGAAGAAATGGTTCAAGGATGAGCTCATCCGCAGGGACATCCGGTTGCAACCCGGTGACCCGGTTGATTCCGACAAATTGACGGATGATTTGAACTGGGTGAACGCCAATCCGTTCCGGCAGGTGGATGTTTCATTCAAACCCGGAACCAAGCTGGAGCTTACGGACGTGGAATTGAACGTGAACGACCGTATCCCGCTCCGGCCGTATGTCGGCTTTGAGGACAGCGGCACGCGTTTCACCGGCGAAGACCGGTTCCTCGCGGGTTTTAACTGGGGCAATGTTTTCGGCCTCGACCAGCAGCTGAATTATCAATACGCCACCGACTCCAAATTCGACCTGGTCCATGCCAATGCCGCCAGTTACCTCATTCCGCTGCCGTGGCGTCATACGCTGATGTTCTATGGTTCCTATGTGGAGGGCCGCGCGGATTTCTCGTCCATTGGAAATCCCACCTCGTCCGAGGGCCGGAGCTGGCAGACCAGCGCGCGCTATTCCATTCCGTTGCCGCATATAATGAATTACCGGCACGAGATTTCGGGCGGCTTTGACTTCAAGGAGAGCAACAACAGCCTGGAGGCCGGCGGCAACGTGGTCCTGCAAAATTCCGACACGGACATCGCGCAATTCGTGGCTGAATACAGCGGGCTGCTCCCGGACCGGTACGGCCAGACCTCCATCGGGGCGGAGTTTTATTACAGCCCGGGCAACATGACTCCGGACAACACGGATGCCGCTTTCAATCTGCTGCGGTCGGCCGCAAAGGCCAACTACGTGTATGGGCGGCTCAATCTTGAGCGGGACACGATCCTGCCGGTCGGGTTCACCTGGATTTTGAAGGGCTGGTACCAGACCTCCAGCCAGCGCCTCCTGCCGAGCGAGGAATTCGCGCTGGGCGGCTACAGCACCATCCGCGGATACGACGAGCGCGTCATCAGCGGTGACGACGGCTGGGTGGTGAACAACGAATTGCGGACACCGCCCTTCTCGCTGCTGAATTTCGTCCGAATTCATGACGCGCCGGATCAGTTGCAGTTTCTCGGGTTCTTTGACTGCGGGGCCGAGTCGGTGATTGACGCCAATCCCTCCGACGGCACGGAGCCAAACAAGACCCTTTACTCGGTTGGCGCCGGTTTGCGCTATACGATTGCCGCGAACTTTTCGCTCCGGTTCGATTACGGCTTTCCCCTGACCCAGAAGGAACTCAATCAATACAGCTCGCGCGCGCATTTCGGCATCCTGCTCAGCTTCTGAGGGTCTCGCTTGGAGCAGCGGAAGGTCTTCGGTTCGGGCGGCCGTATGGTTTCCCGTTTGACTTTCGACCGGCCTTCATTTGAAGTAGTGACCGGCTGAAAACTGGCGGGACGCGAGCAATGCTGCTTGAATTGCCCGGCCCGCGGAATAAACTGACCCTTGATTCATGCATACGGAATCGCACCTTTCAGAGACCGCCTTGTGGGCCAACGGCCTCGCGGCGCGTTTGAAGGTGTTGCAGGCCAATCTGGCGGATGACGATGCGGCGACGCGCGAGGGATTTATCGTCGATGAAATCAACCGGGCGCTGAAGGGATGCGTCCCGGAGAAACGCAAACTGCTTCTCGACGCGCTGGCGGAACAATTCCCCTCCTGGCAATCGACCTCCGCCCCGGCAGCACCGACCGTGGTGGCCGCGCCCGTTCCATCTGAACCGGAAACACCCGAGACTTTGCTGAAGCGATTGATTGAATCCCTTCCCGGACTTTCCGCCGGCCAACGCGAGGAATTTGCCCGCCAGTTGAAACAAGCCGGCCTGGAACTGGCCGGTGGCGGCGGTGGAACGGCATTTGAGATTCCGCCGGATTTGCAGAAGCGGCTCGGCCTTGCCGGCGCCAAGGCGGCCAACGCGGAGCGCGCGGCCAAATCATTGGCCATGCTGTTTGACATGGTGGTCACCCTCGACCAGCTCGTCTGGACCTTGTGGAAGCAGATTGCGGGCAAGTCCATGGTGCGGAAGGAGGCGGATTTTGGGAAGTTGTCCGCGGATTATCTGTCCGGCGGCGCCGAGGTGTCTTCGGCGCAATTGCAGCAGAGCCTGGAGCGGACGCGCAAGCTGATCGCCGGACTGCTGGGGGCCATCGGCCGCGCCGGTGCGGCTTATGCGCGTGATCGCGCCCGGCTGTTCGATCCGGGCGCCATCGAGGCGGATGCCCGCGCGGAAAAAAAATGGAACGAGAGCCTGGAGTTCGCCTGCTGGCGCAAGTATGTGCAGTTGCAGAAGGAATACGGCTCGGAGGCCACGGTTGAAAAGTCAATCCAGGAGGCCATGGCCAAGGCCGCGGAAAACCTGATCCTGGGACGCGTCGGCACCTAGTCCATCAAACTATGTCACTTGAAATCCACTGGCACGAAGGGCTTTTTTTGCAGCCGCAGCATCTGCAGCGGATGCAGAAATCGGTGCACGACCAGCTCGGCGCGGAACGCCGCCTGAACTTTGCGTACCCTTATGGCATCATCGAGGCGCGCCTGTCCCGGGACGAACTGGAGAACAGCCGCATCCGGTTTGAACGCCTGCGCGCCATCATGCCCAGCGGCCGCATCGTTGATTTTCCCGACCATGCGGAGCTTCCCTCCCTCGACATCAAACCGCTGCTCGCCAGGAGCGCGGCCGGTTTCAAGGTTTTTCTGGGTGTGCCCGCCTGGCAAAACACGCGCGCCAATACGGTGAAAAATGCCGCGGATTCCGACACGCGGGCCAAGCTCGTCTACCGCATCAGCGAGATTGAATGCGCGGACGAGAACACGGGCGACAATGCCAAGCCCATGCAGATTCGGAAAATCAATTCGCGCCTCATGCTGGAGGAGGAGGACCCCTCCGACATGGAGCGGCTGCCGCTGTTCCGCATGATGCGCGCGGTGGGCGAGGAAATCGGCCTGCCGCGGCAGGATCCCGATTTTGTGCCGCCCTGCTTTCTGCTGAGCGGTTCGCCGGTGTTGCGCGAACTGGTGCGTGATCTCGTCAGCCAGATCGAGGCCAGCCGCAAGGAACTCGTCATCCAGGTGGCGCGTGGCGGCTTCAGCATCGACACCATGCGCGGGATGCAGTTCGAGCAGCTGATGCGCCTGACCACCCTCAACCGTTACAGCGCGACGCTTCCTTCCATCATCGGCTCGCCGAACGTCACGCCGTTTGACGTCTATCTTCAGTTGCGGGAATTGCTCGGCGAACTCGCCGCGTTGCATCCCGACCGCGACGAATTCGACGCCGCGCCCTATGATCACGATAATTGCTGCCCCGTGTTCAAGGAGCTTTCCTCCAAGATCCGCTCCTATCTGCGCGGTGCCGTGGCCCCGAGTTTCATGAAGGTCGGGTTCGCCGATGTCGGTGGCACGCTGACCGCCACGCTGACCGCCGACCATTTCTCCCGGCCTAACGCCTATTTCATCGGCGTCAAAACCAACCTGGACCCCACCATCCTGGCGCGGTATGTCGAGGATGGCGACAAGTTCAAGCTCATGCCGCAGAGCCTGGCGACGCGGGCCATCCGGGGCATTGCCCTCAAGGAGGAGCGCAATGCGCCCCTGGAACTGCCCGCACAGTCCGACCTGCATTACTTCCGTCTCGACCGCGCGGCCAGCGACCGGATGTGGCAGCAAATCCAGACTGAGAAAGTGACCACCATCCGTTGGATCGGCAGCGAGCTGGATTGGACGGGAACGTCCTTCACGCTATATATGACTGTACCCTCCTCCCCGGGCAAAACATGACGCTGCTGGAAACAACCGAACCCCTGTTTCAATACGTTTGCCGCCTGAACCGCGTGGGCCGCAAAGCCGGCGGGGCTTCCTCCGGCGACACGTCGTTTATCACCAAAAGTGGTGCCAGCAGCGCCAGTACCGGCGGTGGTGCCGCGGCGCACAGCGCGAATCTGGACTATGCGGTGGTGCGGAGCGAAATCAAGGCGCTGTTCGAGGACATGCAGCAAAAGGGGGCCAAGGATTTCCGCCTTGGCAGCCAGATTGAGAAGATTGAGCTGCCGATGATGTTTTTTGTGGATTCGTTGATATCCGAAAGCCAGTTGCAGTTCGCCGGTCAATGGAACCAGCACCGCCTGGCCTACGAGAAGAACGAACTGGCCGGGGACGAAAAGTTTTTTGATCTCCTGGACGAGGACTTGAAGGACCAGAGCGCGGAGGCCGCCGAACGGCTCGTGGTTTTTTACGTCTGCATCGGGCTGGGATTCAACGGCATTTATTTCAAGCAGCCCGAATTGCTCCGCAAAACGATGCTGACCATCGCGCCGCGGATCAAACGCTCCATCGAGGTGGATGAAGCCGCCAAAATCTGCCCGGACGCCTACGAGGCGCTGGATTCGCGCGACCTCACCGAGCCGCCCAGCCGCAACGTGTTTGTCATCAGCCTCATTTTCCTGTGCCTGGCCGTTGCCGCGCTGATTTCCTACCTGTGGCTGTATCACTCCTCGTTCAATGACTTGAACAGTTCATTCAGCGCCATCACCGACCAGAATCCGGCCTCCCAAAAGTAGAACCAAAATCCGCCGCGTGCAAAAGTTTTCAAACCTGCCTTCGCCAATTAAATGGATCCTCGCCGTCACCGGGATTGGCGCCCTCGTCGGCATCGGCGGCGTCGCCGGCAGCGGCAACTGGAAGCTGCTGGGAATTTTCGCGCTGGTGTTGATTTTGCTGCTGGCGCTTTTCCTCGGGGGCTTTTTTCTGTGGAACCTCTGGCAGAAGAAGAAACAGAACGCCCGTCTGAGCGGCGGCCTGCAACAGAGCACGACCGCGGCGCCGCGCGGCATGAGCGCGACCGGCCTCGCCAAGCTGGACAGCCTGCGCAAAAAATTCCAGGAGGGCGTCGAGGCCTTTCGTTCCCGCGGCAAGGACATTTATGCGCTGCCGTGGTACGTAATCATTGGCGAGCCCGGCTCCGGCAAGACCGAGGCGGTGCGCCATTGCAACGTCGGTTTTCCGCCGGGCATGCACGAAGGAGACAACGACACCGGCTACATGGGCGTGGGCGGCACCATCAACATGAACTGGTGGTTTACGAACCACGCGGTGTTGCTGGACACGGCGGGGCGGCTGGTCTTTGAAGAAGTCAAACCCGGCGAGACCAGCGAGTGGAAGGAGTTTCTCAAGCTGCTGCGCAACAACCGGCCCCACTGCCCCATCAACGGCCTGTTGCTCGTCATTCCCTCCGACAGCCTGATCAAGGATTCCTCTGAACAAATCTCCGCCAAGGCCGGCAAGATCGCGCAGCAACTCGATGTCATCCAGCGCGTGTTGGATTTCCGCTTTCCAGTGTATGTGGTGGTGACGAAGAGCGACAAGATCAACGGCTTCCGCGAATTTTTCGAGGGCGTGACGGATCCGCAGTTGCAGCATCAGATGATGGGCTGGTCGAACAGCGAGCCGCTGGACGCGCCCTTCAAGCCCGAGCTGGTTGACAAGCACCTGCTGCAGGTGACCGACCGCCTGCGCCGCCGCCGCCTCGGTCTGTTGCGCGATCCGGTGCCGGAAAGCGCGCCCCGCCGTGTGGACGAGGTGGATTCCCTGTTCGCCCTGCCCAACAGTCTCCTCAGCCTGACGCCCCGACTGCGGCGTTATCTCGAGACGATTTTCATGCCGGGCGAATGGTCGGCCAAGCCGTTGTTCCTCCGTGGAATTTATTTCACCTCCTCCATGCGTGAAGGCGCGGCGTTGGATCAGGAACTCGCCGAGGCCATTGGCGTGGCGGCGGATGAGCTGCCCGAGGGCAAGGTGTGGGAACGCGAGCGCGCGTACTTCTTGCGCGATCTGTTCATGGACAAGGTTTTCAAGGAGAAGGGATTGGTCACGCAGGCGACGAACACCCGCGACATGTTGCGCCGCCGCCGGTTGCTGATTTATGCCTCCAGCTTTGTGGCCCTGACGGTCTTTTTGGTGCTCGCGTGGTTCGGCATGAAGACGGTGAAACAGCAGGTGCAGGACCGGCGCGATTACTGGGCCGCCGCCGCGAAAATCGGCTGGGACAGCGGGCTTTGGAACCGGCCCATTGTGAAATGGGACGAGGAAAATGGCGGTTTTTCGCTGGTCACCAACAAGTTTTCGTTCGTCAACGAAAAGCTGACGCTGGGCGAGATTCACGAAAAATTTCGCGAACTGGCAGAGAATAATATTCAAGGCCGGTGGACCTCACCGCGGCTGGCCGCCAGTTATAACAACCGGAGCAAGGAAGCCCAGCGGATCCTGTTCGAGACCGGCGTCGTCAAGCCGCTCCATGACGCGGCGGTGCGCATCATGCGCAATCCCGCCTCCGACGCGGCGAAAAACAATCAGGCCGACGCGCTGGCCTTGATGATCCGGCTGGAGGGCAATGTGCTCAGCCGCGCGCAGGGCGATCCGGTGGACATGGACACCGATGCGGCGGCGAATTATCTCGGCGTGTTCTCGCGTTTTGTGACCGGCTCGGACGCGTCCGCGGACTCGAACCTGGTTTCCACGATGGTCTGGACTTATGCCGTGAATCCCGCCGGACAAAAGTCCTGGCCGCCCGCGTGGCTTTCGACAACGACCACCTCGCCTGACGGGACGCCAACCAACGCGCTGCTGCAAACCGGCATGGATTATTTCGTCCAGATCGCCACGAATACGGCGGTCAACGGCCGGCAGATTACGGACCTTGAACCACCCGTTCGAAGCTATGAGCAGGTCGAGAACACCTTCCTCGAAGCGATGAAAGCGGGCGACCGCGCCAACGCGCTGGCGAAGTTTGATGACCTGCGGTCGGCCAAGGCGGCGCTGGACGGCCGCGTGGCCGAGGCGGGAAAGAGTGGTTTGTTCGGGCCATCCGTCTCGTTCAATGGCGCGCTCCAGATGCTGACCAACCGGACCGCCTCGTTCGACAAAATTGAAAAGGCGAACAACGACGCGCTGCGCAAGAATGTAAATCATCCTGTTTTCACGGCCCTCGCCGCCCGTCTGGTGTCGGACAAACGCGTTTTCAGGACGAGCCTGCTCAGCATGTTCACTGCGAATGACCTGCAGGAGTTCAACCGGCTGGACGGCCAGTTTCTCGGCTCGCAGGGCGACGGTAAGGCTTACGAACAGCGCTGGCGTCTTTATGACCGCGCGCTGGCCAGGGACCTGGATTCCCAGCTCGGATTCCCGCTCCTCCGGGATTCCACCACCGTCCTGCCCGCGAGCAGCATGGGTGCGCTGTCAACGACGCTGCAGCAGCGTGTGGATGACATCTCCAGTGCGATGCAAGGCATGAAGCTTCAAGATTCCGGTCCGTGGGGCGCGCTCAAGGCGCGCATCGAGAACCTTAAAAGCCTGGCCGTAATGTTGCAGGGCAAGGACGGCAAGCAGAATGCCTGCACCGTGAGCCTGCAAAAAGTGGATGATGCCGCAAACCCCGCTGACAGATGGCGCGCCCGGTATCGCGGCATCCGGCTCGCTTCCGACGGCACCGCGCCGGGAGCCATCAAGATTGAATCTGACGAGACCCAGGAACTGGGCAAGGTGGACGTGGACAAGCCGTTCACGCTCCAGCTTTTTCAACTGGCCGATGACAAGGCCCCGTCGCAGACATTGGACAATCCCGCTCCATGGGGCGTGCTGGCGCTCATTGCCCGGTATCACGGCGCTCCGGAAAAGGAAGGCAATGGAACAACCTGGATTGTGCAGCGTCCCATGGACGGTGTACCGGGGAATTTGGTCACGCTGCGGCTGGTATTTGACGATCCGCTGCCCGACCTCAAGCACTGGCCCAGCCAATAATTTGGGTTAATCTGTGCTGTTATGAGCCCGGCATTCAGAAAGTTTCTCGCGGAGGACGGTGGACGTCTGGCCCAGACCCAGGGCCGCTTCCTGGCCCTCGGCGCGTTTGGCAAGCATCCCGGCTGGGACGACCACGTCGAAGACCTGGGAATGGAGACAGAGACCCTGGCGCTGGCCCGCAAGGTCCTTTATGTCGAAGGCGTGGGCGGCCAGATTGACAAGGGCGCCTGGGAAAAACTGACGCCGGCTCTACGCCTGGACGATTTTAATCATACTTTCGTCTGGTGCCGGTCAAACCAATTCCTCATCGGCCGGATTTGGTCCTCCGTTGATGGCAAGGGTCGCACGCGTTATCCCATGGTGGTTTG